>CAZGYW010000007.1:0-18350 GCA_964530495.1 uncultured Anaerolineae bacterium | reverse complement strand
TTGCGGAAAGCGCCCTCGGTGAACTTCTGAATGTTGCCCTTGTGTACCAGCGTCACCGATTTCCGGCCCCGCTCCACCGCGTACTCCAGTGCCTTGCGAACCAGCCGCTTGGATGCGAACTCACTGATGGGCTTGATGCCTAGCCCTGCGTCATCGAAGAATGTGGCACCAAACTGCTCACGCAGAAAAGCGGCCAGCTTACGGTTCTCTTCCGTACCGGATTCGTATTCAATGCCGGCGTACACATCCTCGGTATTCTCTCGAAAGATCACAATGTCGGTCTTCTCTGGCTCGCGCAGCGGGCTGGGCACCCCCCGGAACCAGCGCACTGGGCGTACGCAGGCGTACAGGTCCAGCACCTGGCGCAGCGTCACGTTCAGGCTGCGAAAGCCACCACCGACCGGTGTCGTCAGCGGTCCTTTGATTCCAACATAGTACTGCCGCAGGGCCTCGAACGTCTCCTCCGGCATGTAATCACCACCGTAGACCTGCGCGGCCTTCTCACCGGAGTAAATCTCCATCCAGGCGATCTTGCGCTTACCACCATAGGCCTTCTCAACTGCTGCATCCCAGATACGCCGCGAGGCGGTCATGATATCGTAACCAATCCCATCACCCTCAATGAAAGCCACAATCGGATGATCGGGAATGACCAGCTTACCGTCTCTGACGGTGATCTGTTCGCCATCAGCCGGGGGGACAATGTTCTGGAAAGCCATTCATATTCTCCTTGGGCAAGCGCATTCCTCGCAGGCAGAGGCGCTGTCATCGAACTCACTGCTGTATATGATGCACACACCGGAACGATGGTTGCATCGCGCCCCTGCGGCCTGCCGGGTTCTGCCGCTGCAGCACAACCATCGGCCGGGCTACGCGTGCAGCCGGTCGCGAAACATCCTGACGATCCAGAAGAATTCGGAAATGCCCAGGACTGCTGCCATGCCAGCGAATACAACCAGGCCAACCCCCGCCGTCCCCACGACAACCAGCGTCTCACCCAGGATGGTTGCCGGGGCAATCTCAAGCAAGGCGGCAAGGGCAATGCCACTCAATGCGCTCATCACAACTGCGGCGACCAGAGACTTCAGTACCGTTGCGGGCAATTTGAGGCTGCCCAGCCCCTTCAGACGTATCGTGAGCAGGTAGAGAGCCACCCCGGCGTGGATCATGTGCTTGCAGGAATCGGCGATCATCAGACTGAAAAGGCCGTACCGGGGCATCAGTGCCAGCGCAATCACCATATACGCCACCAGGCTGATGACGCCGACAATCGCCGGTGTGAGGGTATCCTGTTGGGAATAGAACGCAAAGATCAGCAGCAAGTCCACCGCCGCAAACGGCAGCCCAATCAAGTACAGCCAGAGCGCAAGCGCGGTATTCGCGGTATCAACGGCAGTGAACGAACCGTGTTCAAAGATCAGGGCCACAAGCGGTTCAGCCAGAACCATCAGTCCCAACGCCGCCGGCAGGATCAGCACGATTGCCAGCCGCAATCCTCGTCCCAGGGTTTCCTTGTAAACCGCCATACCTTCATGCGCGCCAAGGTGTACCGCCTGCCTGGAGAGCGTTGGCAGGATCGCGATGCTGATTGCCGTCCCCACCAGGCCCTGCGGAAACTGCACCAGTGTCGTCGCGAAATTCATGTAACTGATGCTTGCCGGTCCCACCTGGGACGCCAGCCGGTAGCTCACCAGCCTGATGACCAGGGTATCGATGACAAGGGAAAACATCACTGGCAGGTACAACAACCCGATACGCCGCAAACCCTCCGAACCGAGCAGATCACGCACGGCCGGGTACAGCCTGTTTCCGCGCAAGGCCCACATCTGGGCCAGCATCTGCACCAATGCACCAATCAGCCAGCCGGCAGCCATGGCGGTGATCCCGAGCTGCGGCGCCGCAACTACGGTCACGATCACAATCGTGGCGTTGAACATCGCGCCTGCAAAGGCCGGGATCGCGAACCTTCGCAAGGCATACAGAACGCCGCTCAACACTGCGAATAGGCTGAGAAACATCAAGGCAGGCGTGGTGATACGCAGCAGGTTGGTTGCCAGTTCCTGAGTCTCAGGCACCTCACTGCTTGCGATCAGGGTGATGATCTGGGGTGCCAGCAATTCCAATGCCAGGACGAGGGCCGCCAACAACACAACAACCACACCGAGCAGTTGATTGACGAGTCTCCACAGTGCGCTCCGATCGCGGGCGCTGGCATACTCGCTCAGCACCGGCACCAGTGCGCTGTTGACATGCCCACCAATCAGCAGATCAAAGAGCGTCTTGGGAACAATTATCGCCAGGTTGAAGGCGTCAACCATGATCCCGGCGCCGAAGAGATGGCTGAGCAGCATCTCGCGCGCCAGCCCGAGGATGCGACTGGCGATGTTGCCCAGCGCCACAACACCGGTAGCACGGGCTACGCTGGCGGAGTCCCCTTCGTGCAGCGCAGGGGCCGCCCCCCCCTCCCCAGAATCATGAAAAGCGCCAGAATCAGACGGCACCCCCGCCTCAGGCGTCATTCATCCTCCGGCAGTGCCCGGATGGCTGCAACGAGATCAGAGGTGCTGTGGTTGGGCAGGAACTCAACCAGCTCAACGCGGCCACCCAGCGCTTCGACAGTCGATTTCTCCGGCAGGACTTTCTGCGTGTAATCTCCGCCCTTCACGTAGATGTCCGGAGTCAGCGCCTTGATCAGCGTATCCGCCGTGTCCCCGGCAAACACAATCACCGCATCCACAACGCTCAGAGCAGCCAGCAGCCGCGCGCGCTCGATCGCCGGGATCAATGGGCGCCCCGGCCCTTTCAGGCGCCGGGTGGAATCGTCGTCATTCACGCCGACAAACAGCGCATCGCCCAGCGCACGTGCCTTTTCCAGGTAATCCAGATGCCCGACATGAAACAGGTCGAAATGACCGTTGCTGAAGACCATCGTCTTGCCCTGAGCGGCAAGTCTCTTGCGGCGCTCAACCGCTTCTTCCAGAGTGATAACTTCACCCATGCTCAACCCCAATGATCACGCGAAACTCGCATCGAATTCGCATCTGCACGGCGGGTCATTCTAGCAGCCGTACCCGCCAGCATCAAACACCTGCTCTGAGTAAGCCTGTTGGTGCTACGGCGCCTGCCGGGAAAGCGACAAGGTGAAACGGCCCTGCGTCTGGCCGCCCTCAAACTGGTACCGGGAGGCCACGATGTAGTAGATGTCATTCGCTGGCAGCGTCAGATTCGCAACGCGCGCACTTTTTCCCGGGCCTGAATCATCATCTTCCGCGATTTGCACACTGGCTGAGGTAAACAGCAGCAGATAGGGATCGAGTGTCTCTTCCTCTGCGGTCAGGTCAATGGTGATCACGTCACCCTGGTTTCCCAGGAAAGCATAAGTAATTGCAGGAGAGTCATTCGTGATCGCACCGACAACGCTGCTGTCGTACAGGATCGTCAATGTACCGGGGGCTACCACCGGCGCCTCGCCGGTCACCCCCTGCAAGCGGATCGCGTAATTGCCGGTAGTCACTCCCCGCTCACGGTCGAGACGCGCCGCCTCAACGAAATACAGACCATTGTGCGGGATGATAAACGACTGGATCAGGGCGTTATTGCTTGGCCCGGAATCATCGTCAGCAGCCAGCTGAATGCCCATCTCATCGCTGAGCACCAGATACGGATCAAGATCGTTACTGGTGCGATCCATGCTGATCGTCACAATATCCCCACGCGCAGCGCCAAAGGTGTAGTACCGAGACGGGCTGTCCCGGTTGATCGTACCTGTCAGCTCTTCGCCATATCGCAGCAGCAGTGCCGACTCCGGAGAGAGACCCTGACCGCTGGAAGGCGCAGTACTCAGAGTCAGCACAAAACTGCCCTGGCTGTCACCGGCCTCCTGTCCAAACCGGGATGCCACAATCGTGTAGTATCCCGGGTTCAGAACAAGAAGATCCGTGATCGCAGCGTCCAGCGTGCCATCAAGATCGTCATTGGTGGCGATCACCTGGCCTTTTTCATCTTCAAGCGCGACGTAGGCATCCAGGCTGCCAGAAATGCGCTGCATGTTGACCGTTACAATGTCGCCCCGCCGTGCCTCAAATACATAGCGGAGCACTGGCGTCTCTCCGCTGACCGCGCCAACAACTGAGTCTCCATACGTGAGGAACACCCCTGCCTGGGAGAGCACCCCGATGCGCTGCAATTCAAGCCCAAAGGAACCCTCAGTGACGCCCAGCGCCTGGCCAAATCGCGTTGCCACGAGAAAATAGAAGCCGTCCTCGGGAATCTGCACAGTCTCAATCTCGGAGTCGAGAGAGCCACTCCGATCATCGGCCGCGGCCAGCAGATTGCCGTTATTGTCGACCAGGAACAGCGTTGGGTCCAGATTGCCGCTCTGGGAAGTCATGCTTGCTGCAACAACATCCCCGCGGCGCGCCTCAAAGAAATAGACCTGCCGATGTGCGTCCCCGGTAATGCGGCCTTCCACCTCGTCGCCATAGGCGATGCGATAGCCTTCCTGCCCGTTCACTTCGACTGGCAGCGGGAAACTCACCAGCGCGGCCAGCAAGCCCGCCAGGAGGACACGCCAGATTCGAGCCTTTCGCATTACCATCGGTTCTGCCTCAGCGACTGATGACACTTAACAGGTATTCTCCAGTCGTTTGTCCGTTCATAAAATCAAATCGGGTTGCGCCCAGATAGTAGACTCCATCGGCTGGCACACTGAACAGCAAGCGCGCGTTCTGGCGACCGGCACTATCGTCATCGGTCCCCACCAGGTTCAGAGTCGCATCCAGCACCACCAGCAGGGAATCAAGGTCACCGGCGCTGCTCACCATCGTCACCTGCAGCACCTGCCCGGCCTGCAGGCGCAGGGCGTAAAAGGTCGCACTGCGCTCGTCCGTGATTGACCCGGCAACGGTCTGCCCCACTTCCAGGGGATACGCCGTTTCAGGCGTGGCGCCATCCTGACCCGGCGACGTCGTGGGCACGGTCACCGCAAGGCCACCGAGCATAAATTCAAATCGTCCGCGTGAGGTGCCATTGTTTCCACCGGTGCGCGTTAGCACAATGGTGTATTCGCCATCTTCAGTCAGCAGAAACGCCGGGATAAGCGCATTGAGATTCCCACCGCCGTTGTCATCCTGCGCGACAATGCTGCCATCCGGGCCAAGCACCCTGACGGACGGATCGAGCGTGGCATCCACGGCGTCCAGGCGCAACGTGACCCGATCTCCACGTCTTCCGGCGAATCGATACCGGACCTCCGGTTCCGTGTCGGAGATCGTCCCGAATACCAGCGTGTCGTATGGCAGGACATCCCCCGGCTGATAGACAGGTGCGCTATCGATACCAAGTATCTCAGCCGCCTGCGGGTTAGCGCCGGAAACAGCAAGAGTGTAGAAGCCGCGTGCGGTACCCAGCGGCCCACCCTGACGCGTAACGATGAGCAGGTACTTACCATCCTGTTCAACGGTATGCCGTAGCGTTCCCTCCAGGCTAACCGCCAGTTCCCGCAGGTTTGCATCGGCCAACACCAGGACCGATTCCTGCTGGAGCGGCCCATTGACTTCCAGGTCAATGCTGAGATCATCCCCGGCCGTGGCGTAAATCGCGTAAACGGATGCCAGGTTATCGCCCAATTGTCCGCTGGCATTACCAGCCGAAAGTGGTTCTGCAGCTAGCAGCGTCGCAATTCGACCAAACCGCCGGGCATTAGCCGCGTCAAGACGCAGCCGGAATTGCCCGCTGGTAGTGCCTATCTCGCCGTTATAGCGCATTGCCAGCACGGCATAAAACCCGTCTTCCGGGATGACCCATTCCAGCAATGCGTTTTTGTTCACATCACTGATGTCGTCATGCTGGCCAACAACATTGAAAGCTGAATCCATCAGCATGATCATTGGATCAAGATCGCCACCCCGATTCTCCATCGAGAAGGTCACCTGATCACCAGCCGATGCCTCAAACACGTAGGCCTGAGAATAGCGTGCATCATCGATTGCCCCACCCACGCTATCCCCATACTGCAGCCGGGGAAGATCATCAAATGCTTCTGGCAGACTGATGACCGGGTCCCGAACAGCAACAGTCCCACCAATCCCATTCGGGGACGCGATGGAGATCTCATACTCACCGGTGGTCTCTCCCGAATCGCGCCCGAACCGCGTCGCGACGATGCTGTACTGACCATCCTCCGGCAGCACGACAGCCAGTTCCGCATCGGGCGCGCCTCCGCCATCGTCATCCTGACCGACGATCTCGCCATTTGGCCCGTACAGGTACAAAAACGGATCTAGGGCAGTGTCACCACTCGCCTGCATGCGGATGAGCACCTGGTCCCCGGCCTGGCCGGCGAACGCATAGCGCTCCAGCGGTCGATCGTTGCTGATCGCACCCTGAATCGAATCCCCGTAACCAACCGCCATTGCCTGCTGGGCCCCGCTCACGGGGTCACTCAGGCTACCGGACAGTACCAGCGCATACGGCCCCGCAGCCTGCGAATCGCCGAGTGCTACAGCGACCCAGTAAACACCATCCCGCTCCAGCACTGCCTGAAGGTCCTGCCCGTCCAGGTCGCGCAGAAGCTCCACAAAATCCGAATCGTACAGCGCCAGGGCCATACCTGGCGGTCCATCTACAGCGCGAATGCGAACATGGTCGCCTGCCTGCCCCTGGAACCAGAAGAGGTGAAAACCGTCACTGGCATTCAACAACCCGCGTTTAGTCTTCCCAAACTCGAGCGCGCTCAGTACGCCAGACGCCGGAGCGCCGGCGGCGGCTTCCGCCTGGTTTGCCACGAGTGACAGGCGGTATTCCCCGGCGCTGCGACCCATCGCTGTATCCTGGCCATAACGCGTCGCTTCAACAACGTAGGTTCCATTGGCTGGAAGCACGATCTCAAGCCGAGGATTGAATCCTCCACCACCGTCGTCATCTTCTGCGATCAGGTTGAGACTGCTGTCACCCAGCAGCAGCAGCGGATCAAGGTCACCGGAGGTTGCCTCCATGGTGATGACAACCTGGTCACCGGTACGGCCCTCAAAGCTATATTGCTGAAAGAACCGGATGCTATCAATGCTGCCGGTCACCGTCTGGCCATAGGCAAGCGGGATCCGCTCCTGCTTGAACGGCGCTGCCAGGACAGGTTGGACTGTCAGCAACATTGCCAGCATCACCACGCTGAGCACTCGGACGGCACTACGCGACATGAAGCTGCCACCTCCAGCGACTGAAACGAATATCGACCATTGTAAGTGCCCTCCCGGTCTGCGGCAACCCTGATCACTGGCAGGCGGGCGCCGCTGCCGGTAGGATAGGGGTCGACATCACCGAGCATTCCGCCCGGCCCGCCCGTGCCAGTGGAGACCGACTATTGAGCAAGCACCCCACCCCGCCACAGTCGCAGCTTCTTGCGTTCCTGGTAGCTGGCTGGCTGCTGCTCTTGCTTGGCGGTGCCAGTAGAAGCGCAAGCGTACTGGCGCTTGACCCTCAGCAAAGTGTGATGACGGTAACGCCAACGGCCGCCGCACTGACCGGGTGTGCGCCCCAGGGTGAGATTGTTACAAAGCCGATCGTGGACAGCGCTCGGATCTGCCCGCGCTACCTCGTGCGGGAATCCCCCGTCTCAGCCCTGCCAGGCATCACCGCCATCACCTATGCCCCCGCATGCAATGCCAGCGCCAGCGATCCCGTGTGGTGCGGCCGTTTGTTCTTCGTCCGGCCGGAGAGTGGCACCGTGGAATGGGTCGGTCAATTTGACCCTGCTGCCGGAACCTTTCCGCTGCACACATTTGCCAATGGTCTGGATACGCCCAACGGGCTGGCCTGGCACGCTGGCAGTCTGTATGTGTCGGGCGGAACGCATATCTATCGCCTTCAGGATCAGGATGGCGATGGTCTGGCCGATGTTAGCGTCATTCTGATTGACTCGCTGCCGGCTGGACCCGGTGCATGGCCAGGCAGCATCGTGATCGGTTCAGATAGCCGCCTTTATGTCACTATTGGCGCCAGCTGCAACGCCTGCATCGAGCCAGACTCCCGCCGGGCAACACTCCTGAGCTTCGCTCTGGACGGCACTGATGAGCGGATTGAGGCGCGCGGTCTGGGCAATGCATATGACTTCGCCTGGCATCCGGAGACAGGTGACCTGTACGCTGCGGACAGCGAGAGAGATGGACGCGGCCCGCTGGAGCCGCTGGATGAGATCAATTTGATAGAGACCGGCGGGCACTATGGCTGGCCGTACTGCTATGAGACTGCAACAGGAACCGTTGCTGACGCAGCACTCGCGTCACCGGAGGACTTCTGCCAGACCGTCGCCAGGCCCGCATTTACGCTCCCGGCGCATAGCGCGCCCGCCGGAATGGCTTTTTACACAGGCGCGGCCTTTCCGGAGTATCAGGACGACCTGCTCGTTGCACTGGCCGGAGAGAGTGACAGTCGCCGGCCGCAGGGTTATGCGATCTACCGGGTATGCCTTGACTCGCAGGGTGAGCCTGAGCTTTGCCTGGATGCTTCCGGCAAGCCGATCCCCGATGCTGCCGGCAACCCTCATTCCGGTGAAATCCTCCTGCCGGTTGACTCGTTCTACGGGTATGGTCTCGACATCATGACCCTCCAGGGTCAGGGATTCTACCCTGAGCACCCGGTTGACATCGCGATCAGCCCGGAAGGATACATCGCGATCAGCCTGGCAGAAGGTCGTATCATCGAGCTGCTTCCCGTCACTGCAACGAACAGCCAGCCCTGAGGATTCCTCACGCAATCGCCGGCCACCAGGCGCCTTAGCACTCGCATAAGAAGTGTGCTAGAATCGCTTGACAGTCCCCCCCTCCTCTGGTACACTGCCAGCGACTGACTTTAGCACTCTCAAGTACACAGTGCTAAGGCGTTGCTTCTTATAGCGTGTGCTGCGACCAATGACCCCAATTCACATCTAAAGCCGAGGAGGTTAGCTGAAATGGCACTCAAATTACGCCCGCTTCAGGATCGCATCGTGGTCAAGCCGAGCGAGGGTGAAGAGACGACAGCCAGTGGCCTGTTCCTGCCGGAAACTGCCAAAGAGAAACCCCAGCAGGGTGAGGTCATCGCTGTCGGCCCCGGTCGCTTTGACGACGAAGGCGAATCTCGTATTCCGCTGGATGTCAAAGTCGGCGACATTGTCCTGTTTGCCAAGTATGGCGGCACCGAGATCAAGCTGGAATCCGAAAAACTGCTGATCCTCAAGGAAAGCGATATCCTGGCCGTTATCGAGAAGTAAATCAGCTAACGCGTTAACCTGATCCCACTCTTGGAGGAAATAGACAATGCCCAAGCAACTCGTCTTCCGTGATGAAGCTCGCCGCGACCTCAAGCGCGGCGTCGATAAGCTCGCCGATGCGGTCATCACCACCCTGGGGCCCAAGGGCCGCAACGTTGCCCTGGACAAGAAGTTCGGCGCGCCGACCGTCACCCACGACGGTGTGACCGTTGCCAAGGAAATCGAGCTGGAGAATCCATTCGAGAATATGGGTGCCCAGCTTCTGAAGGAAGCCGCCACCAAGACCAACGACATCGCCGGCGACGGCACGACCACTGCCACCCTGCTGGCTCAGTCCATCGTCAACGAAGGCCTGAGGAACGTTGCTGCCGGCGCCAACCCCATGCTCCTCAAGCGGGGCATTGAAGCCGCGACCAGGAAGATCTCTGAAGCGCTGCTCGACATGGCCATCGACATCAGCACCAAGGATAAGATTGCTGCCGTGGCTGCCATCTCCGCCCAGAACCAGGAAATTGGTGATCTGATCGCCGAAGTCATGGACAAGGTTGGTAATGACGGCGTTGTGACGGTCGAAGAGAGCAAGGGTCTGGCCTTCGAAGTTGAATACGTCGAGGGTATGCAGTTCGACCGCGGTTACATCAGCGCCTACTTCGTGACCAGCACAGACACGATGGAAGCCGTCATTGAAGAGCCGTACATTCTCATTCACGACAAGAAGATCAGCGCCGCGCAGGACATCGTGCCCCTGCTGGAGAAGCTCGTCCAGGTTGGCAAGCGCGACCTCGTGATTATTGCCGAAGATGTTGACGGCGAAGCGCTCGCAACCCTGGTTCTCAACAAACTGCGTGGCATGCTCAACGTGCTCGCGATCAAGGCCCCGGGCTTTGGTGATCGTCGCAAGGCCATGCTGCGCGACATCGCCGTCCTGACCGGTGGCGAAGTCATCACCGAAGAAATGGGCCGCAAGCTGGACAGCGTGACCATCGCCGACCTCGGTCGCGCCGGCAAGGTTGTCAGCAGCAAGGACGACACAGTAGTTGTCGACGGCGCTGGCGATGAAGGTGCGATCAAGGGGCGGATTGAGGAAATCAAGGTCGAGATCGACAACAGCACCAGCGACTATGACAAGGAAAAGCTGCAGGAACGCCTGGCCAAGCTGGCCGGTGGTGTGGCTGTCATCCGCGTTGGTGCAGCGACTGAAGTCGAACTGAAGGAAAAGAAGCACCGCGTAGAAGACGCCCTGAGTGCCACCCGTGCTGCTGTGGAAGAAGGCATTGTGCCCGGCGGCGGTGTCGCCCTGATTAACGCAGTCAAGGCGCTGGACGGCCTCAAGATGCCCTACGACGATGAGAACACCGGTGTCACCATCCTGCGCCGTGTCCTCGAAGAGCCGATGAAGCGCATTGCCGCGAACGCGGGCGAAGATGGCGCCGTGATCATTGAAAACGTTCGCCGCTTCCAGAAGGACAAGAAGAACCCGAACCTCGGTTACGACGTTCTCAAGAGCGACTACGTCGACATGATCGAAACCGGCATCATCGACCCGGTCAAGGTCACCCGCGGCGCGCTGGAGAACGCGGCCAGCATCGCGGCGATGATCCTCACGACCGAGGCCCTGATCACCGACCTGCCCGAAGAAAACAAGGGTCCGGCAATGCCGCCCGGTGGCGACATGGGCGGGATGTACTAGGCCGCTAGCCGTTGAAGCTCGGATAACAAAACCAGGGGCTGCCGTGATGGGCAGCCCTTCTTGTTCCGGTTCGTCTGGATAACATCAACCACGTATTACGTCTGCGGAAAAAGACCCTCTGATCAGTCTCCAGCCAGGCGCCTGGCGTACTGCGCTTTGTAGTAGGCCAGATACTCACCCGTCTTGATCTTGCGCCACCACCATTCGTTATTCGCGTACCATGCCACCGTATCCCGCAGCGCTTCCTCAAAGGCGTGCTGGCGCTGCCAGCCCAGGGCACGCAGCTTAGTACAATCCATCGCATAGCGTCGATCATGGCCGGGCCGGTCCTGCACGTGGCGGAGCAGCGTCTCCGGCTTGCCGAGTTCACGAAGCAACATCCGCACTACGTCAATGTTGTGCTGTTCGTTCTCGCCCGCCACATTGTACGCTTCACCCGCCTGCCCCTTGTGTAGCGCCGTATCAATCCCGGTGACGTGATCCATCACGTACAGCCAATCGCGCACCTGCATCCCATCGCCATACAGGGGCAAGGGCTGATCATCAATCGCTTCAGAGATGAACAGGGGCATCAACTTTTCTGGATACTGATAGGGGCCAAACGTATTGCTGCCTCTGGTGATCACGACATTAACCCCGTATGTCTGGTAGAAGGCCCGGATCATCAGTTCCGCGCCGGCTTTGGAAGCAGCATACGGGCTGTTGGGCGCGAACGGATCCGTCTCTACCGAGTAACCCGTCTGAACGTCGCCATACACCTCATCGGTGCTCACATGCAGCATCCGCTCGACCCCATGCAACCGCACCATGTCGAGCAGGACGTACGCGCCCAGCACATCGGTGTGGATGAAAGCATCCGGCTCGAGGATACTCCGGTCAACATGAGTTTCCGCTGCGAAGTTGACAATTGTGTCGATCCCGTATTGTTCGACGATTCGCAGCACGGCGGCACGATCGGCGATGTCGGCCCGCTCAAAGGCATACCGCGGACTGTTCTTCACTGGCAACAGGTTATCGAGGTTGCCGGCATATGTGAGCTTATCCAGTACCACAACGTTGTAGGCCGGATAGGTCTCAATCATGTACCGCACAAATGCCGAACCGATGAAACCGGCGCCTCCGGTAACAAGGATGTTTTTCATCAGGTGTGCTAGCCTCATTTAGCGGCCTGCGCTCATCTGCGCGCTGGCTATTCCATGCTCAACAAACGCTGCAATTTGGCCGAGTAATCGCCGTTGCCAAGTCTGTCTATACTTGCCTCAAGCTGCCCTTCCGTAATCCAGCCCTTGCGGTAAGCAATCTCATCCGGGCTGGAAACAAGCAGCCCCTGCCGTTCCTCCACAGCATAGACAAAGTTCGAAGCCTGCAGAAGCGCTTCATGGGTGCCGGCGTCCAGCCATGCCACCCCGCGTCCCAGTTTCAGAACGTTCAACTGCTGCCTGGCAAGATACCAGAGGTTCACATCGGTGATTTCCAGCTCACCGCGAGGGGATGGCTTGAGGTCCTTCGCGACGCTGACTACCTGGTTGTCGTAAAAGTAGATACCCGGTATGGCGTAATTCGAGCGCGGCCGGGCCGGTTTCTCTTCGATGCTGATGGCGCGCCCCTGTTCATCAAAGTCAACCACGCCATAGCGCTCCGGGTCCTGCACCTGGTAGGCAAAGACCATGCCGCCTTCCTGAAGATGAGCCACTTCTTCCAGGCGTTCTTCAAGAGTTCCGCCAAAGAAGACGTTGTCGCCTAGAATCAAACACACCGGGGAGCCGCCAATGAACGTCTCTCCGATCAGAAAAGCCTGCGCCAGGCCTTCCGGCCGGGGTTGCTCAGCGTAACAAATGTGCATCCCCCACTGTGAGCCATCACCCAGAAGGCGCTCGTACATCGGAAGGTCTTCCGGAGAACTGATGACCAGAGCCTCCCGGATGCCCGCCATCATCAGCGTGGATAGCGGATAATAGATCATCGGCTTGTTGTAGATCGGCTGTAACTGCTTACTCACCGCTAACGTTAACGGGTAGAGCCGTGTCCCTTTGCCGCCACTCAGGATAATCCCCTTCATGATTATTCCCGCCTATCAGCCGTAGTAGCTGCCCACATTGGCTTCCCGGGGAGCATTGGTCAGGATGGTTCCCAGAACCCGAACGTGCACCTGTTCCAGCAATTCCTTGGCACGCAGCGCGTGATCGCGGCGGGTCTGCCCTGCACGCAGGACGAGAAGCGCAGCATCGACCTTGGAGCCAAGGATCGCGGCGTCAGAGACAGCCAGGACGGGCGGCGCATCAAACACCACAAACTCCGCGCGCGCCTTGAGCACGCCGATCACCTCATCCATCCGGCGGCTGCCCAGCAGGTCGGCCGGGTTAGGCGGCAGTTCACCGCTGGTCAATACCTGAAGATGCGCAATCCCGACCTCCTGCAGCGGTGGGTTGGCAATGGCGCCGGCCTCCAGCACCATGGTTGTCAGGCCACGCTTGTTGTCCAGTTCCCACAGCTTATGCTGGCGGGGTTGACGCAGATCCGCATCAACCAGGATGGTGTCATGGCCACCCTGTGCCAGGCTCACCGCCAGGTTTGCCGCGACAGTGCTCTTGCCAGCTTCAGGGGTTGAACCAGTCAGCACCAGCGTATTGACCGGTCTATCCACCGTCGAGAAGATCAGATTTGTGCGCAAGGCGCGGTAGGCCTCCGCAACCACCGAGCGCGGGTCGGCGACCGTGATCAAGCTTACACCAGTCATCAGTGTCTCCTTAGTCATCCCTGTGCGCGCGGCTCATCCGACGGGATCACACCCAGCACGGGAATCTCAAGCGAGCGCAGCACGTCATCCCGCCTGCGGATGATATTCGACTCGAAGTATTCCAGCACAAACACAATCAAGCCGCCCAGAACCAGCCCCAGAACCCCCCCTGCCGCGACGTTGACTGCCGTCTTGGGCTCAATCTGGCCGTATGTGGGGTAGTCCACCAGCTCGGCGCTGATACGATCCTCGTAACGGGTGCGCTGATTTTCCTCATTGCGCCACTCGATAAACTGGCTGCCCCATTGCCGTGCGATCTGGTTCGCCATCTCGCCATCGGGCAGGTCAACATCGATCGTGATCAACAGCCGGCTTTCATCGGTATCAACCGTCACATTTTCGCGCAACGCGCCAGGCACCATATCAAGCTGGAGGGCATCAATGACCTCGCGTGCCCGGTCGTCGCTATCCAGATAAACCACGTACGAACGCATCAGACGGGTAGTCGCTTCCGCCAGCCCGTAATCAATACGCGACGGCTGCAGCAGGATCTTCTGTGTAGCGCGATATACCGGCGTCTGAATCCTGCTAAAGACATACGCAGCCGCCATAGTCAGCGCCATGAGCAGCACGATGATCCAGAATCGCCGCACGATAATTCGCACGTAATCCATGAGGTTCATAAGCGCCTCCTCTTCGAAGCGCGCGCTATTGTACCTGACAAGCCCTCATCCTGCGACTGCGCGCAGAGCACACACGCAAAACGCGCCACCACCCCGGTGACGCGCCCTGTCAGGATCGATCGGCACACGTGTCTACTCGCGCTCAGCCAGCCAGCGTTCGCACATCATTCCGGCGGCGCAGCCCTGGCCGACCGACGTCGCAATCTGCCGGTAAATCCTGTCCTGGATTTCGCCGGCCGCAAACACGCCTTCGATGCTTGTCCTCATCTGCCGGTCGGTGATGACATATCCCTCGTCATCCATGGCCAATTGGCCCCCGAACAGCTGGTTATTCGGATCGTGGCCGATGAAAATGAACACGCCATCCGTACCGAAAGCGGTGGTTTCGCCAGTCTTGAGGTTATGCAGCCGAACCTGCTGGACCGTCCCATCACCCTCAATTGCCTGGACGACAGTATCCCACACGAACTGGATCTTCTCGTTCGCAAAAGCTCTCTTCTGCAGGGTTGCACCGCCGCGCAGCTCATCCCGGCGATGCACAATCGTCACCTTGCTCGCAAACTTGGTCAGGAAGATTCCCTCCTCCAGTGCGCTGTCACCACCACCGACAACGACGACTTCCTTACCCCGAAAGAAGAAACCGTCGCACGTCCCGCAGTAGCTGACCCCTCTCCCGGTGAACTCCTCTTCTCCTGGCACTTCGAGCTTGCGAGGGCTGGCACCCACGGTCACGATCACCGCGTCGGCTTCGTACTCACCTGAATACGTCTTGAGATAGAAAGGGCTTCCCCTGGAAAAATCCACCTCAACAACTGAATCGTATTCAATGCGCGCGCCAAAACGCTCGGTCTGTGCCTTCATAAGGTCGACAAGCTGCGGCCCGGTCAGGCCTTCCGGAAAACCGGGATAGTTCTCGACCTCGCTCGTCAGGGAAATCTGCCCGCCCAGCAGATCGCCGGCCAGTACCAGAGGATTCAGGTTGGCCCGCGCCGTATACAGAGCTGCGGTCAACCCCGCCGGACCGGAGCCGATGATGATGACTTTCTCTTTCTTCATGTCAGAATTGCTCCCTCACTGTTAGTGATCCGGCGCGTAGTGTAGCACGTCCGGGCCATGTAATCGAACGTCATTACAGGGTGTGCACCGACACAGCAATACGGCTGCGATCTGGCCGGTATCTTGCCGGCTCGTTGTGAATCGCTCCGGTCTCCGAGTATAATGCGGGCTGACGTATGCTGTGCTCCGGCTTGGCTCAGCGTCTCCAGTGCCGTCATTGAATGTACATCACCAGTGCCTTTTGGTCGCTGCACAGGGTTACCTGCCACCATAGCGTTCTGCCCGGGACACGCCATGACCACACAGATTCCACAGACCGATCCAGACTCTCTTCGCATCCAGGCGCATCGTCTGAGTCGTCTTCTGCACGATCTGCAGGGCGTTCTGCGTTCTCAACGCGAAATCCTACGTCAGCGCGGCATGAGCCTGCCATCCGGCGTCCTGACACTGCTGGAAGACGCGCAAATCGCAGTTCAGTCGCTGGCCGTGAACCTCAAGGAAGAAGAGGAATCACTCAAGCAGTTTCGCGCACTGACGGACACCGCAGCCATGATCAACAGCACACTCGACCTCGACGAAGTGCTCAATCAGGCGATGGATACCGTCATTCAGTTGACTGGCGCTGAGCGTGGCTACCTCATGCTCCGCAACGAGCATACTGGTGAGTTGGAATTCCGGGTGGCGCGCAATATCGACCCGGACGGACTCAGCCAGGATACGTTCGTTGTCAGCCGAAGTGTGATCAAGCGCGTGGCAGACACCGGGGAGCCAGTAGTCACCACTAACGCGCAGAGTGATCCGCGCTTCGCCGCCCAGGACAGCATCGTCTCTTTCGCGTTGCGCAGCATTTTGTGCGTGCCGCTCAAGATCAAAGACGGCCTGATTGGGGTCATCTACGCTGATAATCGCATCCGTGCAGGGCTGTTTGGCGAAAGCGAGCTGGCGATGCTCAATGCCTTTGCCAGCCAGGCAGCGATCGCCATTGAGAACGCCCGCATGTTTGAACGCATTTCGGCGGCGTTACGTGAGATCAATGACATCAAGGAATTGATGGATGACGTGTTTGCCTCCATTCCCAGTGGCGTGGTCGTCGCGGATGGAGCCAACCACATTCGGACGTGTAACCCGGCTGGCAGAGACATCCTGGACCTTCGCGATATTACCGTACTACCGGCCGGCGCTGCTGATAGCCAGTTAGCTATGCTTGGGGAGGGGTTCCTTCGCCTGATGGCGAGCGTCCGCACGGAAAAGCGCCGCTCCGAAGTTGAGCTCGTAACCGATATTTCGACCCGCGGCCAGCGCCATCTGATGCTGAAGCTCAATCCGCTGCTCAGCGCGGCAGAAACCACAGACGATGTCGCAATCGTGCTGGATGACCTGACGGAGGAACGCCAGCGTGAGGCTCAACTGAGTGTCGTCCGCCGTTACCTGCCACCGGCCATGGTCGACAATATCGAGAGCATCGCCCAGCTTGGCCTTGGCGGCGTCCGCCGCACGATCACGGTAGCGTTCGTCGATGCCTGTCAGATCTCGGCATTCCCGGCCTCCTTCACCCCTCAGCAGCAGATGGAAGCCCTCAACCGCTGCATGACGGTAGCCAGCGAGGCGATACATCGTCATGGCGGCATTGTCGACAAGTATATGGGCACCGAGATCATGGCGCTTTTCAACACCCAGTTGAATCCCAGCGATGACCATGAATGGCAAGCTGTGTCGGCAGCGATGGACATTGTCACCGCCTACCTGGAACTCGATCTCGGCCCTGAAGTCCCGGTTGGCGGAATCAGCTATCGCGTTGGCATCCATAGCGGAATAGCAACCATGGGTAATGTCGGCAGTCTTAACCGCCGTGAGTTCACCGCCATCGGCGACACGGTTAATCTGGCTCATCGGCTTGTTGAAATTGCGGAGCAAGGCGAAATCCTGCTTACAGGAGAGGTCTTCGCAAGATCTAACGACTCAGCCACCCGGCCTGGTCAGGCATTCACCTTTGCCGATCGGGGTGAACAAACAATTCGCGGGCGTCGGAAGCCCGTGAAGCTCTATCAGCTCAAGCACCAGAGGATGGCAACGTGATTCCGTCTCAAACCAGTACCATTCATGATGTAAGTCTGTCTGAGATCACGCAGCTTAAGAGCATGCTTGATCAACTCAAAACCACCCTGAGCAACCAGCATACGCTCTTGCAGCAGCGCGGTATGGCTTTGCCAGCCAACACCCTGCACGATGTTGATTCGGCGCGTGAAAGTCTGGAGATGTTAACCGCGAATCTGGTCGAGCAGGAAACGGAGCTTCAGCGTCTGCGCGCGCTGGCCGATACTGCCTGCCTCATCAACAGCGCTCTGGAGCCGGGCGAGGTACTTAACAGCGTAATGGACACCGTGATCCATCTCACGGGGGCCGAACGCGGTTACATTGTGCTTCGGGAAACGCCGGACGGTGAGATGATCATTCGTGTCGCGCGGAACCTGGATCAGGAAACCATCGACAAGGGATCATTTATCGTCAGCCGCAGCGTTGTAAATGAGGTCGCCCGGTCCGGCAAACCTATCGTCACAACCAACGCCCTCAGCGATCCGCGGTTTGCCAATCAGGAAAGCATTGTCTCCTACGCCTTGCGCAGTATCCTGTGCGTGCCGCTCAAGGTTAAGGAGGACGTTACCGGCGTAGTCTACGCAGACAACCGCGTGCGCTCCGGCCTCTTTGGCGAGCACGAGCTTGCGCTCCTCTCGGCCTTTGCAAACCAGGCTGCCGTCGCCATTGAACATGCGCAACTGTTCGAGCGTGTGCGCGCGACTCTGGCAGAGGTGACTGCCAACAAAGAACTCCTGGAGAACGTATTCACATCAATCTCCAGCGGCGTGATCACCACTGATTTGCAAGGTGCCATCATTGTCTGCAACCCCGCCGCCAGCCGCATCATCAACCGCGAGCGCA
>CAZGYW010000006.1:0-19118 GCA_964530495.1 uncultured Anaerolineae bacterium | reverse complement strand
CGGGTACTGGCAACCAGTATGGGCGTGGCGGCCAGGGTATGGGGCAGGGCGTGGGCGTCGGTCTGGGCAACCAGTACCTCACCATGCCGCCTTTTGAGGGCGAGCTGCCCGCCGCTGTTTCCGGCGCCCTGCTGGATGGGCTGACCGACGAGCTGAATGCCGCGGCCATCTACGAAGGCGTGCTGGCCCAGTACGGCAGCGTCGCCCCCTTCAGCAGCATCCTGCGGGCTGAGTACAGCCATGCGGCGGCCCTGCAGAGCGCGCTGGACTACTACGGTGTGGACTACTCCGGCGTAGTGCCGACAGCAACCGCACCGACCTTCAGCTCGGTGAGTGAAGCCTGCGCCATCGCCGCCGACGCCGAAATCGCCAACTTCGGGCTTTACGATAACTGGATGGCGACCGTCAGCGACTATCCCGACCTGGTGCAGCTCTTCACCAACCTGCGCGACGCCTCGGAGTTCAACCACCTGCCGGCTTTCCAGAGCTGCGCCGGCTAACCCGGACGTTCCAGAGGTACATCTCAGCTTAGTTGCGCGGCGCGCCCGGTGATGGGCGCGCCGTTGCGTTACCGGGGAGCAGACTGCCGTTGAGAAGAAATCGGGCACGGATAGTCACGGAGTGAACACGGATTCTCACGGATTTTCAAGCGATTCAAGAGCTTTATCTGTGAGAATCAGTCTCTAATCCGCGTGAATCCGTGCCCCCGTCTTTGGCTTTGCCGCTTCGACGCTTGCCGCTTGGACGCTTCGACGCCCAGGGCGCAGCATGCTGACGCCCCTACGGCTGGCGCGGGGAGAACGAATCCCCGCTGCGCGTGACCTGCAGCAGCGAGCCATCCGGCAGGCTGATCGTCACATCCGCGGCCACGTAACCGCCGCGCATCCCCGGCCGGTGAATCTGGCCCGTGGCCTGGTACTGGAGCGTATAGCCCTGCTCCGGCGCGGTGGCCCAGCCCAGCATCGAGCGCACGTTGGCATCCGAGACCCACAGCGTCCCGAAGCCGCGCACCGGCTGGAGGCGCCCTTCCGGAGGCGCTTCCCCGTAAACCACATCCCCACCGCCCCACATGTCAGGATAAACCGCCCCGCTGCCGCCCCACACCGCCCAGATCTGGTTATTGAACCACAGCATGTAGCCGCGCTCAAAGGGCTGGTAGGCCGCCTGGAAGCTCTGGGCCGGGGCGTTCGGGCAGAAGCGCTGCGGCGCATCCGCCCGGAACCACGGGATGCGGCAGCCGATCCCGACCGTGATCCCGCCATCGCCGCCCGTATCCGCCCCGAAGACCGTGAACCGCGCCGCCGTCACATCCTCCGGCGCGTTGACGGTCAGGGAGCCGGTCAGCGGCAGCAGCACACCCGTCGTGCTGAGTGACACGTAACCATTGGGCAGCGCGGCGTGCCACATCAGCACATCCACGCCGTTGACGCCGGTCACGTCCCAGGTGATCGTCAGCGGCTGGCCCGCGCTGACCGAGCGCGGCTGAACGTCGAAGCTCCGCACCTGGAAGCCGGGGACCGGGGTCGCCTCGCCCGCCGGGATGACGTACTGTGCCCGTTCGTTGGAATACTCAAAGACCCAGCCGGTCAGCCCGCTGACCTCCGAGCGCACCTGCCACTGGCGCAGACCGAGCGCCGTCTGGGGCATCGGCTCCATCCGGTAGCAGTGTGGCCCGCCGATGACGGTGAAGACCTCGCCTGCCGGCAGGTCGCCGACGTATAGCGCCTGGCCGCTTTCGGCCGTGCGGTCGTAGATTGAGAGGCTGTAGCCCGGCCCCTGGGCCAGCTGCGCGCCCTGGCCCACCCGGATCCCGCGATCCGGCAGGAACGGCGCGCCGTAACACTGCGCCGGGTCGTAGATAACGACATTGCGGAACGGGAACAGCGTGTAGCGGTAGCTGGTGAACGTGCCGCTGTATTCCAGCGCCCAGCCCTGCTGGCCGCTCAGGTCGGAGCGCACCTGCCACTGGCGGTAGTTGGTCGTGCTGCCCGGCGGCCGGTAACAGAACGGCCCGCCGAGGATCGTCACCGTCTCGCCACGGCCCAGGCTGCCCGTCACCTGCCCGCCCACACCACTGATCGCGGTCAGCGGCAGCCCGGCCAGCACATCCTGGCTGACCACCGCCCGCGCGCCCACGCTCAGACCGCTGTTGGGCAGGTAGGGCTGCTGGAAGCACGCTTCCCCGCTGGCGGTCACGTAGCCGCTGTCCGGCAGGCGGTTGACGGGGATCCGCAGGTCGGCCCGGGCCAGGGTCTGCCGGGTGGCGGTCTGGTAGGCCCGCAGGCGCAACACGATCTCGCGCGCGTCCCCGCCCGGCAGGTACGGCGCCACACTCCCGCTGCCATCCGAGGGGATCTCGCTGAAGTGGCGCGGCCGCTCGACGTTCAGGACTCGGCCATCCGGGAAGACCTGCTCAATCGCCAGGCTGACGCCCGGCACGCGGTTCTGGACCGTCCAGGCCAGCATGACCTCGGCGCTCCGGTTGGCCAGCGCCAGCGCCTCCACGCTGGTCGTTTCCGCCAGGAAGCGGGTGATGATCAGCGGCACCGGAGTCGGAGTGGGTAGGGGCGTGGGTGTAGGCGGCGGGGTGTTGGTCGCGGTTGGCACCGGGGTCGGCACAATGCCCAGGTCCGCCCGGGTGGGCAGCAGGACGCGGGTCGGCGTCGGCAGCGGGCTGGTTGCCACCAGCGTTGGCACGATCACGCGCGTCGGCGTGGCTGGCAGCGCGGCCTGCTCGTCGCTGATCTCGACCGTCGGCGTAGCGGGCGGAGTGGTCGCCGTGGGTGGTGGCGCGGTCGGGCTGGCAGGTAGCGCGGTGACCGTGGCAGGGACAGCGGTTGGCATGTCCGGCTCCGGCGTCTCGGACGCGGGCAGGCTGACCGGCGTGGCCGTCTCGCGCTGCTCCGTAACGGGCGGCGCCGTGGGACCCGGGCCGCTGACGCACCCCGCCAGGGTGGCCAGCAGCGCGATCGCCAGCAACGCGCGGAATTGACGTGTCATCATGATTCTCCCCCTCACTGCGGTGTTACAGGTTACGCAACTTCCTCTATGTGCAGTGTACAGCCAAAATCAAAAAGCCCGGGGGCCAGCCAACAGCCCCACAGGCCAAAAGGTGGTCAAGCGCAGGGCAACCGTCAGGGAACAGCGATCAGGCGGGTGGGGAGTTCTGCAGGCGGGTCAGGCGGTCGTGCAGCGGCGCCAGCAGGACTTCGGCCAGCGCCCGGTCGAGCAGGTCGGGCTGGTAGGCAATCGCCTCCTGCAGCCACTTGAGGGCGCTGTCCAGGTCCCCGAGCTGGGTGTAGGAGATCGCGCGGCGGTAGCCGATGATCGCATGACGCGTGGGGTCGATCACGTCCAGGATGCGGTCGACGGTCAGCGCTTCTTCCCACTCCCCGCGGGCCAGGTGCAGGGAGGCCAGGTTGTTCCAGGCCTGGCTCAGTTCCTCAATGGCGATCTCGCTGGCCCGCTGGACGGCGCGCAGCGCCTCGTCGTAGCGCTCCAGTTCCTCATTGGCGCTGGCCAGCAGCAGCCAGGCGTCGTAGTAGGTCGGCCAGATGTCAATGGCCTGCTCGCAGTGTTTGATGGCCTGCTCGTAAGCCCCGCGTTCCAGGCACTCCAGCGCGAACGCCCACTGGTCGGAGGGGTTCTGCTCCCACGGGATGTGACGGCTATGGGGCAGCGTGCGACGTGGTTCATCAGGCATGGAGGACGCTCCTGTCAACGGGGCCGGGATGGCCCGCCAACTGCAACGCTGTGCTTCATTCTAGTATGAGCCGTACCGGGGGGCAAACGGGCCGCCGCGCCCCTGCCGGGCGGGGGAATGAATCGGTGGCCGGCGGAGTCATCCCGTATTAAGAAACTTCCCGGCCATGAAAGTGTTGAAACTTGTGAACAGAAGATACGTATACAGTTAGTGGGGAAACACACCGTAGCGGATTGGTTTTTGAGGGGAACGTACCATGCAGAGCCGTTTCATCCTGAACCTGCTGGCGATCATTATCGTGATGCTGGCGCTCGTCATCGTGGTGGCGAGCTGGCAGCAATTGCAGCCCGAAGCGCAAACGGCGCACCTGCCGGACTCAGCCTCGCAGGAGAGCATGGCCGCGCCCGAAAGCAGCCTGACCACGCTGGCGCTTGACCTGGGCTGGAACGCGCTTGTGCGGCGTTAGCGCCGCGCATCATGCCTTGTTGACTGGCCGAGGGCCGGGAAGCGCTGGACCGGGCTTCCCGGCCCTTGTGCGTCTCTTTACCAATCTTTACCAAAATTTAGAAAAGATTCACAGAACTATTTCCAGAACTCCTGTAAGATGGATCAAATCCTGGATCGAACTCTCACCACATACCCGGCGCACTCCGATCCAGGCGCAGGTATCGATCATCTCTTGCCCATATTGATGATTGTCTGCGCGCGCCCGCACAGGAGTAGTGCCTATGCCCTCCAGACGCACACCCAATCCGGGGCGCCACCAGTCCGGCCAGGGACTGATTGAGTACGCCCTGCTCATCTCCCTGGTCAGCGTCGTGCTCATTGCGGTCCTCGCTATCACCGGCCCGACCATCGGTAATGTTTTCAGCACCGTCGTCGATGACCTGAGCCACCCCTCCGGCCAGACGGCGCCTTACACCCCGCCGACCGGCGGCAGCGACACCGATGGAGACAGCGTGCCCAACACGGCCGACAACTGCCCGACCGTGCCTAACGCTAACCAGGCCGATACGGACGCTGACGGGATAGGCAACGCCTGTGATCCGGATGACGACGGTGACGGTGTGGCCGACCCATCCGACAACTGCCCGCTGACGGCTAACCCTGACCAGGCCGATACCGATGCTGACGGCACGGGCGACGCCTGTGACCCCACGCCCAGCGGGGATACGGATGGCGACAGCATTGACAATGCCACCGACAACTGCCCGGCTGTGGCGAACCCCGGTCAGGCCGATGCCGATGGCGATGGCACCGGGGACGCCTGCGACTCCACCCCGACCGGCGATACCGATGGCGATGGCGTGGACAACGCCACCGACAACTGCCCGGCGGATGCCAACCCCAGCCAGGCGGATAGCGACGGGGACGGCACCGGCGATGCCTGCGATCCCACGCCCGGTGGCGGGGGCGGCGGGGGCGGCGGCAGTGACGACACCGATGGCGACGGCGTGCTCAACGGCACCGACAACTGCATAACCATCCCCAACCCTGACCAGGCTGATGCCGACAGCGATGGCATCGGTGACGCCTGCGATCCCACTCCCGGCGGCGGTGGCGCCGGCAGCGACGATGACGGGGACGGCGTGCTCAACATCAATGACAACTGCCCGGCGGTCGCCAACCCGGATCAGGGTGATATCGACCTGGACGGGCTGGGCAACGCCTGCGATCCCACGCCCAACGGCGATACTGACAATGACGGGGTGGACAACAGTGTGGACAACTGCCCCGGCTTCCCGAACGCGGACCAGGCCAACAACTACGGCACAGCCCTCGGCGACCGCTGCGAGGATACCGATACCGACACCGTGTATGACGCCTTCGACAACTGCCCGCTGGTCGCCAACACCGGGCAGGCGGACTCCGACGGGGACGGCATCGGCGATGCCTGCGAGGATACGGATGGGGACGGCGTAGTTGACGGCGTTGACAACTGTCCCGCCATAGCCAACCCCGGTCAGGCTGATGCCGACCTTGACGGCATCGGCGATGCCTGCGATACCCCCCCGCTGGCGTGCAGCAATCTCGCGTTCAGCACGATTAGCGAGAGTGGCAACAACTTCACCGTGACGTTCACCAACAACTACAGCCAGCCGGTGACCTGGAACAGCATGACCCTGACGTATACCCTGCAAAGCCAGGGCGCGCTCACAACGGTGACGGTGCAGGGCGGCGCCGATCTGCTGCCAGCCAACGATACGGATGGCACGCAGACGTTCAGTGGCGCCCAGATCAGCGCCCACTCGCCGGTCGCCACCGGCACCACCCGGACGATCGTGGCGGGCTTCGTCAAGAACAATGACGCGCTCACCCGCCTGACCATAAGTGTGACAGCCGGCGGCACGACCGTGACCTGCAGCACCCCGTAGCCACACCTGCAGGATCACAAACCGGGCGGCCAGAGTGGCCGCCCGGTGACGTTTTCCGTACTGGCAGTCGGGGACGGACTACGCCCCGGCTTCTGCTTCAGCCGCAGGGGCGCGCTGGCCCAGCTCGCGGTCCAGCATGAACAACCCGGCGGGCACACCTTCCACCCGCTTGAGGTCCTGCACCACCGAGTCCACGTTCGCTTCTTCTTCCACCTGCTCGTCCACAAACCACTTGAGGAAGCTGGCGGTGGCGTGGTCATGCTCTTCGATGGCCAGGGTCATGAGCTTGTTTATGCGGCCCGTAATGTATTGCTCGTGCTCGAATGCGTTCTCGAAGGCCGCCAGGGGCGAGTCCCACTCAACCGGCGGGGCCTCAATCGCTGCCAGGCGCACCCGGCCGCGGCGCTCGACGATGTAATCGTAGAACTTCTGGGCGTGCATCTGCTCCTCGCCAGACTGCAGACGCATCCACTGGGCCATGCCCGGCATGTTCAGGTCTTCAAAGTACGCAACCATCGCCAGGTAGATATAAGACGAATACGTCTCCGCATTGATCTGGTCGTTGAGTGCCTTTTCCATCTTTTCGCTGAGCATTGTTGTGCCTTCCCTTTGTCTCACAAAAGTACCCGCTGGTCATACCAGCGCCTGTACATAGTATTCAGATGCATCGATCATAACCCAGGTTACGGCCGCTGATATGGCCGGCAGCGCGATTTGATGGATTTCTATGATTCCGGCCGCCTGGTGCCCCGGACTCTGGCGGCCGGCCGGGCTGTAGATTGGCCCTTGATCTCTGGATTCGCAGTGCTAGAATTTGCGCCACTTTGTGGCACACATCTCCGGTGAAACTGGTGTATAGTGTGCAAAGAGAGGGTGCCGCCCCTGTAAGAGCATCCTGTTCCCCCGGCAGGCCCGGGATGTGCCCGATTTGCATTTGAGGTGAGAAGCCATGGCCAAGAGAAAGATCACCCTGAACGTTCCGGCTGAACTGCTTGACAACCTGAAGGAATTTGGCGTCAAGGACCCGCTGGCCTTCCTGGAGGACTTCTTCGCAGAGATGGACGCAGAGGACTTCATCTCCATCATGGAAGAAGATGAGGAATTCTGGGACGAAGACGAGCTGGAAGAAGAAGACGACGAGTTCTAGGGCCTGAGCAATCGGTCTTCATAAACAGGCGGGTGACGGCGTCATCAGCACGTGACGGTTTCATCCGCCGTTTGATTCCCCCACCAGGCGCGTCCCGGGGATGGTCAGCGCGAAGTCCGCGCCAAAGGCCCGGGCCGGGGTCAGCACCCCGCAGGGGCGGCGGGCCAGCGTTTCCTCCACGGCCCGGATGCCCGCCTCCGCTGTAAACCGGTACGCCTCCACCGTCTCCAGCCAGCCTTCCGCGGCAGCTCCCGCCGCGTTCTCGGCGCGGGCGTAAACCGCGCTGCGCGCCGTCCGGCGCAGTGCCGCATCCGGCCCGGTCACCAGCCGCCCGGCCAGGCCCAGCGCCAGGCGGCGCAGCGACCCGATCCGCAGCAGCCCGGAGAGCAGCCGCAGCCCGCCCATCAGCCGGATCAGGCCCGGCGGATAGGCCATGTACGTGGTGATGTCCGGGATGCCGGTGGTGTGGTAGGCGCTGACCAGGTCGCCCCACGGAATCGGGACGGCCAGCCGCGCCCCGTCCGGGAAGGGGAGGACCCGCGCGCCCTGCCCGTAGGGATGCGGCACCAGGACACCCCCGCGCCGCACGCTCCCCACCCCCGAGTGGGCGATGGTCTCCAGCGTGCCCTTGATCGTGCCAGGGCTGGCGTTGGCCCCGGTGTGGACGGCGATCGTCAGCGCGGTGGCGTCCGGCAGGCGGGCGGCCACATGGGCCGCCAGGCAGTCGGAGGCGGCCACACTGAACCCGACGCCGGGGATGACCGCGATCCCGCGCTCGCGCGCCTGCGACGCCAGCTGGAAGGTCTGCTCCAGCTCGGAGACTTCGCCGTTGATGTCCAGGTACGGCGTGCCGGCGGCCAGGCAGGCCGCCAGCATCGGCCGCCCGGCGTGGAAGTACGGTCCGGCGGCGTGCAGCACCAGCCCGACCCGCCCGGCGGCCTCCCGCAGCGCGGCGCCATCCTCCAGCGCCAGGACGCGATAGTCCAGCCCCAGGCGCGCCGCCAGCGGCCGGAGCCGCTCCGCGCTGCGCCCGGCCAGCAGGGGGCGGTGCCCGCGCCGGACGGCTTCCTCCGCCAGCAGGACGCCGGTGTAGCCGGTTGCGCCGTACAGCATCCAGGTTGGGTCAGGCATCGGTCACGCTCCCTGCGCGGCATCCCACACGCACCACGATTAGCTATCAGCGGTCAGCCATCAGCGATCAGCTTTCAGCACAGACAAGAACAGACTCTCAGTAAAGATGGAAGCTCGGTTTGACCGGCCAGGAACTGTGAATGCCGCCAGCCACAATCACCGGCCAGCCAGGCTGACCGCTGACCGCTTGCGGCCGGGCTGCAGGCCCGAAAGCTGATCGCTGACAGCCTGCCTTTGCTTGTGGCTGAAAGCTGACTGGCTGACCGCTGACCGCTACGCAAAAGGGCGACCCCCGCACGGGATCGCCCTCTGCTATTTGCTGCGTCACCGCACGGCGACTTACCCGCCGGCGGCCATCTGGACGAACGGCCCGATCTGGGCGACCAGGTCGCCCACCGAGGAGTCCATCATCCCGAAGAACAACTGCGGGTTGAGGCCGATCCAGAAGATCAGGATGACGATCGGGGCCAGCGCGACAACTTCCTTCCAGGTCAGCGGTTCTCTGGCCAGCGCCTCGTTCTCCGGCTTGTCCAGCGGGCCCATGAAGATCCGCTGGAACATGTAGAGCAGGTAGATGGCGGCCATGATCACGCCGAAGGAGGCGAAGAATGTGAACCAGAAGCCGAGCAGCTCGCTGCCGAAGGAGCCGAGCAGGATCGTGAACTCGCCCACGAAGCCGTTCATACTGGGCAGGCCCATGCTGCTCAGGGTGACGATCAGGCTCAGCGCGCCGAAGAGCGGCATGGCCTTCCACACCCCGCCAAAGGCGTCCAGCGCCTTGGTGTGGCGGCGGCCGTACAGCACGCCGACGATGATAAACAGGCCGCCGGTGCTGATCCCGTGGTTGACCATCTGCAGGATGCCGCCCTGGATGCCCGCCGAATTCAGCGCGAAGATGCCGAGCATCACGAAGCCCAGGTGGCTGACCGACGAATACGCCACCAGCTTCTTGGCGTCCTTCTGGGCGTAGGAAACCCACGCGCCGTAGATGATGCCAATCACGGCCAGCACCGCCACATACGGCGCGGCCTCCACGCTGGCCTGCGGGAACAGGGGCAGGTTAAAGCGCACGAAGCCGTAGGTGCCCATCTTCAGCAGCACGCCCGCCAGGATGACCGAACCGGCGGTCGGAGCCTGCACGTGGGCATCCGGGAGCCACGAGTGCAGCGGCCAGATCGGGACCTTGATGGCGAAGGCGATTCCGAAGCCCAGGAAGAGCAGCATCTCCGCGCCTGCCGGGTAGACCAGCGTGCCGTTACGCACCATCTCGATCAGCGCCGGCACGGAGAACGTTCCGGCCATATTCCCCAGGAACAGGATGGCAATCAGCATCAGCAGGGAGCCGGCCATCGTGTACAGGAAGAACTTCACGGCGGCGTACACGCGGTTTTCCGCGCCCCAGATGCCGATCAGGAAGTACATGGGGATCAGCGTGACTTCCCAGAAGATGTAGAACAGGAACAGGTCCTGAGCCATGAAGACGCCGAACATCGCCCATTCGAGCAGCAGCAGGAAGGCGTAGTACAGCTTGACGCGATCCTTGATGGAGTCCCAGCTCACCAGCACGGAGGCCGGCATGATGAAGCCGGTGAGCAGCACCAGCAGCACGCTCAGCCCATCCACCGCGACATAGTAGCTGATGCCCCACGAGGGAACCCAGTTGTAGAGGGTTGCCAGTTGCAGGCCCGGCTGGCTGAAGTCCATCGCGGCCGCCAGCAGAATGGACAGCACAAAGGCAACCACGGTGGTGGCCAGCGTCACCCAGCGGATGGCTTCCTCCTGCTTCCTGGGGAGGAACAGCAGGACGAGCAAGCCCACCAATGGCGAGAACAGGACCACGGTCGTGAGCGAGATAGCGGTGTTTTCCATAATCAATCGGTCTCCCGTTTAAGATAGCTCTTTGCTCCGTGTTGAGCCATCAACCCCTGTGCTCAGGAGCCTGCTAAAACTGCCTAATCGGGCGCCTTGCGCCGCCCAGGATGACTGCGTCCAACCGTTTCGTCGCGCTCCCACCCCTCAAACTGGAGCGTGAGTGTTTCCGCCGCACCGTCACCGTCACGCATGGCGCTCAGGGCAGCGTAATGGGAAGGCCAGCACCGGTATAACCTGAACGCCACCTGCACCCGGCCTGCATCGTCGAGCAGCTCGATGGCCACATCCTTGCGGAAGTCGCGCAGGGCCACTTCCGCGCCCGGCGACGCGCCCCGATCCCAGACCAGCCTGGCCCACGCCTCAAAGGCGGGGTCAGTCGTGCGTGGCCGGGTCAGCACCAGCGGCTGGTTGGCCGTTTTGCCCGGCGCCAGGTGGGGCATGTTCGTTTGCGCCCCGGCCCGGTGCGGCACAACTTCCGTGGTGAACTCCAGGCCGCTGATGGCCTCAATGCCATCAATCAGGCGCCCGTCCCAGCGCACCCGAAAGTGACGCAGGCCGCGGCCATGTGCCGGCCGAGCCGGGTCGGGTGCGTGTTCCTCACGCCTGCTGCGCCTCTGACCCGGCTGGCTCATTGGAACGAAGGCTCCTGCGGCTCGGTGACGGCAGAGTCGCGCTCCCAGCCCTCATGCTGCAGCGTAAGCGTTTCGATCGCGACCGCGCCATCGCCATTGGCGTCCAGCTCGCCCAGCGCCTCGTACATCGAAGGCCAGCAGCGATATACCAGGAAGGCCATAACCAGCTGCCCGGCTTCATTCAACAGCTCGATGATAATGTCCTTGCGAAAATCGGCCAGCGACGATTCGCTGCCCGGCCCGGCCCCAGGGTTCCAGACTTTCCTGGCCCACGCCTCAAATTCCGGGTCGTGCGTCCGGCCGCGCTCCAGGGTGATCGGCTCGTAAGTCGTCCGGCCTGGCATGCGGTGCTCGGTGCTGGGGTCGGCGCCATCGCGCATGGTCACCACTTCGGTCACGCGGCGCAGCCCGCTCACGCGGCTGATCCCGGCAACGTAGCGGCCATCCCACTTCACCCGGAACTTAAAGTTCTTGTACGGATCGACACGGTACGCATTAACGGTAAACTCAGCCATCCGTCACGCTCCTCGACCCACAATAATCAATATTGACCTGCCAGCCTGCCTACCACAGCAGCGGCGCCAGGAGCAGCGCAGCCACCAGCAGCGCACCAAACAACACGCTCAGCGCGTAGACGCGCACGTACCCGGTCTGCAGGTGGCGCAGCTCGCCACCCATCCAGCGCACCAGCCGCCCCGCCCCGTTGACCGCGCCATCGATCACGCCCAGGTCAACCGGGTTGGCCAGCGCCTCGCCCGCGCGGTTGAAGTTGTCGCGGATCGCGCGGTCGTGCACCCAGTCATGCAGGAAGGCCCAGTCCAGCCGGTCGGCCAGCCATTCCGCCGCCCGGGTGAACGGGGTGATCAGCACCCGCTCGTAGAATTCGTCCCAGTACAGGCGCGCGTTGGCCAGCGCGAAGATGCCGGCCGTCTGGGGCGCGACTTCCAGCGGGTCTTTGTCCTTCTCCACCACGGCCTGCTTGCCGTAGATGCTCCGCGCCAGGAAGATCATGAGCAGCGCCCCGCCCACGGCGATCATTGCCAGCAACATGCTGGCCGTCCCGGCGTGCGCGTAGACGACAGTGTGCTCCAGCCAGCTCGTGAAGGCATGGTTGGGGATGATCAGATCGATCAGCCAGAAGCCGCTGGGGACGTTGATGAAGCCGATCAGCGCCGCGCCGATGGCCAGCACAATCAGGACGTTGACCATCACGCCCATCCCGCCGCCGCGCTCACCCGCATATTTGGCGGCTGCCGTGCGGGGCTCCCCGTGGAAGACCATGTAAATCTGGCGGCCCATGTAAAAGGCCGTGAACAGCGCCGCCAGGAAGAGCAGGCCGAACGCGATGTAGCCTTCCAGCCGCCCATCCAAAAAGCCGGCTTTGAGCGCATCCACCAGGATCTCGTCTTTAGACCAGAACCCGGCAAAGGGGAACACGCCCGCCAGGGCCAGCATCCCGATCAGGTAGGCGATGTAGGTGCGCGGCATGCGTTCCTTCAGGCCGCCCATCGTGCGCATGTCCTGCGGGTCGAAATCGTCTTCCTCATGCTGGCCGTGCCCGTGGTCGTGCTCATGGACGTGATGATGGCCGTGCTCCATGGCGTGGATCACCACGCCGGAGCCGAGGAACAACAGCGCCTTGAAGATGGCGTGCGTCACCAGGTGGAACATCGCCGCCGCGTAGGCGCCGATGCCCGCCGCCGCGACCATGAACCCGAGCTGGCTGACGGTTGAATAGGCCAGCACGCGCTTGATATCCCACTGGCCGAGCGCGACAAACCCGCCCACCAGGGCCGTGAACGTGCCCACCAGGGTCACGATCGCGCTGGAGAATGGCGCGGCGTGGTACAGCACATTGCTGCGCACAATCAGGTACACGCCGGCGGTGACCATCGTGGCGGCATGGATCAGGGCGCTGACCGGCGTCGGGCCGGCCATCGCGTCCGGCAGCCACACGAACAGCGGAATCTGGGCGCTCTTGCCGGTCACGCCCAGCAGCATCAGCAGGGTGATGATCGTGATCACCATCTCAATCGGCAGGCTGAACGGGCCGAACGTCACTTCCGCGCCCTCGGCCAGCATCATCTCCGCCTGGTTGAAAACGCCCATCGTGGCGGAAAGCGGCAGCCCTGCCTGGGACGTTTCCGCTGCGCCGTGCTCGTCAGCGGCGACTTCTTCCGCGTGCGCCACCTCTTCGCCATGCGCCGGCGCCAGCGGGACTTCGCCCGGCTTGTAATAGTCCAGCGTGCCGAACGTCCAGAAGATCAGGAAGACCGCCAGCAGGATACCGAAGTCGCCGATGCGATTGACGATCATGGCCTTGCGCCCGGCCAGGGAGTTCTTCCAGCCGACCGTGCCGTAGCGTTCATCCTTCTTCGTCTTATCCCACCAGAAGCTGATCAGCAGGTAGGAGCACAGGCCCACGCCTTCCCAGCCCACGAACATCACCAGGAAGTTGTTGCCGGTGACCAGGATCATCATGAAGACCAGGAACAGGTTCAGGTACACGAAGAAGCGCGGGAAAAGCGGGTCGCCGTGCATGTACCCGGTCGCGTAGAGATGGATCAGGGAGCCGACGCCGGAGACGACGAGCATCATCGTCACGCTCAGCGTATCCACCCGGAACTGCCAGCCGATGTCCAGGGCCGCGGCCGGGATCGTGATCCAGTCCGACAGGAACGGAAGCTCCACCACCGCCGGCTCGAAGCCGTTGCCGGCCAGCGCGATGAGCATCAGCACCGACACCAGAAAGGAGATGGTGGCGGCGCCCACGCCCACAATGCTGACTCCCCGCTCACCGAGGGGTTTGCCCAGGAACAGGTTGATCAACAGCCCGATCAGCGGCGCGACAATCACCAGGGGGACTAATTGCGGGAAGTTTTCCATAAAGCCATGCCTATCGCGAATAGCCGAAGCGCGTTCAGAGCAGGATGCGGCACCAGCCGGATCCGTACTAGCCGTTCATTTCGTGCAGTTCGTCAATGTTGATGCTGCGCCGGTCGCGGAAGATCGCCACGATCAGCGCCAGCCCGACGGCCACTTCCGCCGCGGCGACGGTCATCACAAAGAAGACGAAGAGCTGGCCGTCCACCTGGCCCCACTGACGGGCCAGGGCCACCATCGCCAGGTTACCGGCGTTGAGCATCAGCTCGATGGACATGAAGATCACGATGGCGTTGCGGCGGATGAGCACGCCCAGCACGCCCATCACGAACAGAACCGCGGCCAGCATCACATACAGATCGGTTGGAACAAAGACAGTCGGTTGCATGCGCTCTCGTTTCCTTCCGGCCCGGGGCCTAGTCGCCTGCTTCCGGGGTCAGGTGCTGCTGTTCCTGCTCGGCGCCGGCTGCCTCCACCACGGGGGCAGCCACCTGCGGCGCCACCAGCGGGCGGCGCACCACCGGCCGGCGCGGCCGGTTTTCCTGAAGCAGTTCCCGGCGGGCCAGGACAATCGCCCCGACCATCGCCGCCAGCAGCAGGATGCCCACCATCTGGAAGGGCAGCAGGTAGCGGGTGAACAGGGCCATACCCACCATCTCCGGGCTGCCAAACAGCGGCCCGACCGCGGCGCTGATCGCCAGCGGGACGACGCGGGCGCTGCCATCCGCCAGTTGTTCCGGCGCCGGGATCAGGATGGTGTTGGCGCCGTCCTCCGGCGCGAACCGGGGGTAACTGACCAGCGGCGCGGCGGCCGCATCCCCGGCGGGCTGGATGGCCAGCGCGCGCCAGCCGTTTGTTTCCACCACCAGGGTTTCCACCACTTCGCCAAAACCGGCGTTGGGGATCAGGACGGTCGTATCAGTTTCATCCAGCGGCAGGCCGGGATCGACCAGGTCCACCGGTCCGGCATCCGGCAGGGCGTTGAGCAGCGTCAGGCGGGCCGAGCCATCCGGCAGCGGCGCCGGGTTATCCACCATCCGCACCAGCTGGAACACACCATCTGCGCCGATCGCGGCCAGGCTGACGACATCACCCTGGGCCAGCACCAGCTCGCCCAGCATGGCGGGGGACTGGCTGGCCGGGTCCGCCCCGGCGGGGAAGATCGTGACGCCGTAGGTCCCGGCGGGCAGCGCCTGGTAGGCGGTGGCATCCCGGAAGCTGACGTTTTCCATCACAAGCTGGTTGTTCAGGTACACATCCACAGGCGGCGCGTCGGCGGCGTGAATCACGCGCACCTGGGGCGCGGCGGGCGGCGGCGCGTAGGTATTGATCTCGCCGGAAGCCAGCGCCCATCCGATGGTCACCAGGAACACAAAGACCAGCACCAGCGCGATCCGGGGCAGCCAGCTATAGGCCACCGCCGCGTCCTTGCCGATCCGCTCCGCGCCGAGCATCATGATCACAAATAAGAACAACACCATGATCGCCCCGGCGTACACCGCGACCTGAACCAGGGCGATGAACGGCGCGCTGAGGGTGAGGAACAGGAACGCCACGCACAGGAAATTCAGCACCAGGAAGACCACGCTGTGCACCGCGTTCCTGCTGATCAGCATGAACGCCGCCGACAGAATGGCGATGGCACCGACAATGAGAAAGACGACCACTTGCGTCATCGGCTATCGTCCTCTGAGTACCGGGGTCTAGTTTGCGCAGTGTAGCGCAAACCACCCGAAACGTCCACTTCCAGATCGGGGGCAAGTGCCAGAGTGGCCGTTCCGCTTGCCGGGCAGAGTACCCGGGCGCTCCCTGCGTTTAGCGCCCGGCATCCTGCCCGTCAACGGCACGGGTTGCCCCCCAATCAACACCTGTCAGGCCGGAGGGCTGCCGGATGGGCAGCCCCCGCATACGCCCGGATTAACCGCTTTGCTTCTCGTGCTCGTAGCGCTGCACGGCCTGATCAAGAATGGCGTTGACCAGTTGTTCGTACGTCCAGCCGGCGGCTTTCGCCTGGATGCACAGGTCGCTGTAGCCGGGGTTAAGCCCGGGCAGCGGGTTGACCTCCAGGATGTACGGCTTGTTGTCGTTTTCCTCGTCCAGCCGGAAGTCCACGCGGGCCACATCCTTGCAGCCGGTCACGCGGAACACCGCCGCCGCCAGCAGGCGCAGCTGCTGCTCAAACGCGTCGGAAATCGGCGACGGGCAGAAGAAGCGGAAATCATCCGCCATCTCCACCTTCATTTTGTTGGTGTACAGCCCGGCCTCGGAGAGATCATACGCCCCGGTGTCAACCTCCAGCACCGGGAAGAAGCTGATGCCTTCCGGCAGCACGTTCGGCGCGGTGTGGTCGCTGATGCGGCGCGCGGCCGGCGGCTTGATGTTCCCGATCATGCCCAGCGTCATCTCCCGGCCCTTGATGAAGTGCTCCACCAGGATCGGCTGCTTGTACAGCTTGAGCTGCTTGCGCACCTGGGTATAGAGCTGGTCGGCGGTGGTGACGATGCTCTCCGCGCTGACGCCCATGCTGGTGCCTTCACGGCTGGGCTTGACAAACATCGGGAAGCGCAGCTCGCCATCTTCGTCCACCAGGTCTTCGTCCAGCAGTTCACTGGCGTCGTCAAACACCTGAAATTCGGGCGTGGGCAGGCCGTGGTACCACAGCACGCGCTTGGTCATCGGCTTGTCCAGGGCCAGGGCCAGGGTCATCACCTGGCTGCCGGTGTAGGGGATCTGAAGCATCTCCAACACCCCGGGGACCTGCGATTCGCGGCCATCTCCAAAGTGGCTTTCAGCGATGTTGAAGCACATATCGGGCTGAAAGGCCAGCAGTTGTTCCACCAGATTGTACGGAGGGCGGATCTGAGCCTCAAAAAACTCGGTCTGGTGCCCATGGCTTTCCAGCGCCAGCACCAGCCCGTTGATGGTCTTGGGGCTATCCAGGTCATCCCACTGGTCGGGGGACATCCCCTCCCATGTTGGCGCGTTTTCCTTCAGGTTCGCAAGAACCGCAATGCGCATGGGGTTTTACAGTGCCTCCTTAGAGAGAAAAGAATGAAAAACGGCCCAACAAGCTCGGCGCGCAATACGCCTGTCAAACGCCCGCGCGCCGGTGAAGGCAGCGCGCGCCTGCCCTGGCTGGCAGGCAGTTTTTCACCGCCAGACCAGGGGGCGCGCTCTCCGGCCGGTACGCGGTCACCCCTGGCCCGGCATCACTCTAGGCGGGGTCCTGCATGTCCGGGATCGAGCGGTTGAACTCACCCGGCGCCACCTGGCGCGGGGTGTCCGGCTGGCCCGGCGGGGGCGGGTCCAGCAGCTCGGCCTTGGTATAGATCGCCGCGCGGCGGTCAGTGAAGCTCAGGCGATGCTCGTGTTCCAGCACAATCGCCTCGGTCGGGCAGGCATCTTCGCAGTAGCCGCAGAAGATGCAGCGCAGCATGTTGATCTCGTAGGTCTTGGCGTAGCGCTCGCCGGGGCTGTAGCGCTCGTCATCGGTGTTTTCCGCCGCCTCCACCCAGATCGCATCCGCCGGGCAGGCGGCCGCGCACAGCGCGCAGCCGATGCACTTTTCCAGGCCGTTGTCGTAGCGCTTCAGCGCATGGCGGCCCTTGTAGCGTTCGGCAAACGGCCGTTCGACCTCCGGGTACTGGTAGGTCACCGGCTCCCGGAACAGGTACTTGAGTGTGGTTGCAAAGCCGCGCAGTACGTTCACGATTCACTCTTCCTTACGCACTTTTCCAGTCCAACGGTTACCCGGATGTCTCATCGCCGGCGGGCGGGGGTTCCGCGCCACCTTCAGCGCCGGCAGTCACCGACGCCGCACGGCGCGCGGCCTCCTGGCGGCGGGTCTCGTCCCAGAAGCCCGCAAAGCCGCCGCGCTGTTTCTTAATCCAATCGTAGAGCGCGAACGGGGCGGCCACCACCGCGCCCAGCCCGTGCACAATCGCCCAGCCGAGTCCCCCCCGCGAATCGGTCAGGTCGGCGGCCGGGGCCGGGACCTCGCGGCTGCGCCGCCAGCCCGTTACCAGCAGGCCGAGCAGCACCAGCGCGAACAGCATCCCCGCCACCACGAGATAGGCGGCCGAGCCGGGTGCGGCATCTGCCACAACCAGCACCACCGCCGACCAGGCCACCGAGGCCAGCGCCAGCGGGAACATCACCTTCCAGCCAAACGCCATCAGGCGGTCGTAGCGAATGCGCGGCAGCGTGGCGCGCACCCAGACCATACCGCTCAGGAACAGGACGATCTTGATCAGCAGGTTGACCGGGCCAAAGAGCGGGGAGAGCGTCACCGGCAGCGGCCAGTGGTAGCCGCCGAAGAACATGGAGGCCGCGATCGCGCTGACCGCGATCATGCCGATGTACTCCGCCGCGAAGAAGAGCGCGAACTTCATGCCGCTGTATTCGGTGTGGTAGCCGCCGACCAGCTCGGATTCGGCTTCGGGCATGTCAAATGGCGCGCGGTTGACCTCCGCCAGCAGGGCGATCATCGCCACAAACGCGGCCAGCGGGTTCTGCCACAGGAACCAGCCGAGCATAAAGGCCGGGCTGCCCTGCGTCTCCACGATCGTGCCCACGGACATGCTGCCCGCGATCATGATCGGGACCATCATGGTCAGACCCAGGCTCAGCTCGTAGCTGATCATCTGGGCGCTGGAGCGGATCCCGCCGTACATGGAATACTTGCTGCCGCTGGCCCAGCCAGCCAGCACCACGCCGTACGTCCCCAGGCTGGTGATCGCCAGCAGCCACAGCACGCCCACATTCACATCCGCGATGCCCAGCGGCACTTCATACCACAGGCCGTTGAACCAGGGGATCAGGATCGGCGGGCCGAGCGGCACGACCGCCAGGACGATCAGGGCCGGGATTGACTTCAGCAGCGGGGCGAGGAAATAGAGCGCCTTGTCCGCATCCGCCGGGGTCACATCCTCTTTGACGATCAGTTTCAGGCCGTCCGCAACGGGCTGCAGCAAGCCCTGCCACCCGGCCCGGTTGGGGCCGACGCGGTTCTGGAACTTGGCAACCAGGCGGCGCTCCAGCCAGGTGGTGTAGGCAAACCCGCCCATCAGCGTAAAGAACACCAGCACGCTCATGACGATGGCGTGCACGGTGCTGCACACCCCGCTGGCGGAACAGGAGACAATCAGACTGGGGTCGACCATGGGCGTAAACCTTTCGCTGCAAGCTATCAGCGATCAGCTCTCAGCACTCAGCTAAAGCAAAAACACAAGCAAGCTATCAGCGGTCAGCGCGCTTATCCCGTTAGTGAGGCCGCCAGCAGGTTTGTACGGGCGGTTCGCGAACCGCCCGTACACTGGCACGATCGCGCAACACTGTTCAACCTGTGGCAGCACCTCACTATGAACAGGCCTGAC
>CAZGYW010000005.1:0-19252 GCA_964530495.1 uncultured Anaerolineae bacterium | reverse complement strand
AGATAATGAGCGGTGACTGGAGTTCAGACGTGTGCTCTTCCGATCTACTCCGGGCGCTACCGCATGCACGGGCTGGGGTCGCTCTCCGGGCTGCTGGCCTATGGCGACGCCAACGCCATCGCGCTGGAGATGGGCGAGCGCCAGATCCTGCCGATTGTGGACGAAGTGCCGGTGATCTGTTCCGTGAACGGCACCGACCCCACCCGTGTGATGAGCGTCTTCCTCAAGCAGGTGATCGCCGCGGGCTTTTCCGGCGTGAACAACTTCCCCACCGTCGGGCTGATCGACGGCAACTTCCGGGCCACGCTGGAGAAAACCGGGATGGGCTACTACAAAGAGGTCGAGGCGATGGCCCTCGCCCACGAGCAGGGCATCTTCACGATGGCCTACGCCTTCACCGCAGAAGAAGCCCGCCTGATGGCGCAGGCCGGCTGCGACCTGCTGCTGGCCCATGTCGGCCTGACGGCGGGCGGCTCCATCGGCGCGGCGGAAACCATGACGCTCGACCATGCCGCCGACCTGGTGGGCGAGATGATGGCCGCGGCGCAGGCCGTCAACCCGGCGATCCTCACGCTGTGCCACGGCGGGCCCATCGCCAACCCGGAGGACGTGGAGCAGGTGCTGGCGCGCGTCCCGGTGCATGGCTTTGTGGGCGCCTCCAGCATGGAGCGGCTGCCGGTGGAGCAGAGCATCAAGGCGACCACCGCCCGCTTCGCGGCCATCAGGCGGCCCGTCTGATGCACAGAACGCACCTGCCCCGCCGGAATTGCGCGGGGCAGGTGCGCATGCAGGAACTCCCACTCACCCGGCTTGTGCCGGGTAATGATTGCTGTAGCGCCAGGTCAGTGGCGGCTCGCTCAGACGGTCATCGGCAGCGGCTCGGCGCTGTTCATGAAGGCAATCGTCTCTTCCAGGTTGACGATGCCAGCATCCGACCCCAGACCGGTGATCACCAGCCCGCCGCACGCCGCGCCCAGCCGGCCGGCCTGCTCCAGGTCCCAGCCCATAGACAGCCCGACGATGAACCCGGCGCAGTAGGAGTCGCCGCAGCCAGTCGAATCGACCACAGTGGACTTGAAGGCGGGCAGGCGAATCTCGTCCATGCCCTGCCCGGCGATGCTGCTGCCCTCGCCGCCCATCTTGAAGACCGTGTGTTTGGCGCCGTGATCCAGGAAGAACTTGATGATGTCCTGGCGGTCCGTCAGACCGGAGATCATCGCCGCCTCTTCCAGACCGGGCATGAAGTAATCCACGTAGGGCAGCCCCGGCAGGATGAGGTCCTGCAGGTCGGGGCGCTGCAGCCCCAGGATGTCCCAGGTGACCGTCACGCCATGCTCCTGCGCGAACTTCAGCACCTCAACGCTGGGCAGGCCGTCCATCCTGGCCATCAGGCAGGTGCCGCCGTAATGCAGAAAATCGGCTTTGGCCAGCACGTCCCAGTTGATGTCGTCCAGCGAGAATTCACCGTTCGCGCCGGGCACATGCAGCGCGGGCCGCGAGCCGTTAGGACGGATCGGCAGCATCGTGCAGGAGGTTTGTACGTTGCTTTTGCGCACCAGGCAAGACGTGTCGATGCCGTAGTTTTCCATCGTGCCCTTGATGAAATCACCGGCCGCGTCCTGCCCGATGGCGGCCATCGCGACCACGTTCGCGCCCAGTTTGGCCAGGTCAACGGCGGTGCCCGCGGCAGTGCCTGCCACGGTGAGCCGGATCTCATCCAGAATGTCGATGTTCTGGCCATCCGGAATACGCGTCACATAGCGGCCCAGGATATCCAGAATCGTGACGCCCATGCTGACTACGGTTGCCATGCTTCACTCCTTATTGAAGTCCGACTGAAAACTCCGGCGCCGTTACGGCGGCCGACCGGGCCGGGCATCTCCGGCGCTGACCAGCTGCCGGGCGGCGCGGGCCTACCAACGCTCACTGCCAGGCGCGCGCCTCACATCGCAGGACGCACCGCGCCCGGATTTCTGCCCGGGTTCCGCGCCGCTCACACAGGCTGCAGCCCGGTCTCGATCTTCGAGCCGCCGGCCCCAAACAGGGTGATGGCGGCAAGCGGGCATTCAACCCACACTGCCTCGCCCAGCGCCTCGCCGATCTCCGGTGCGACCTTGGCCTTGAGGGTGTGATCGCCCAGTTGAATCGCCAGCAGGTACTGGCCACCCACCACAATCGATTTACGGATCAGCTTACCTTCAGCCGCGTTGGGCGCGGCCTGCGGATGCACCCGGACATATTCCGGACGGATGCCGACGGAGACGGTCTTGTCGCCGCCGCGATTCTCGAACGTTACCGGCTGCGGGAACAGCGGCCCACCGAGCTGCGAACCGCCATTCACCTCGTACTTCACAAAGTTCATGCCAGGGTTGCCCAGGAACCACCCGCCAAAGACGTCATTGGGGTAGTTGTATAACCGGCGCGGGGTATCGCGCTGGACGATGACGCCGTCTTTCATCAGCGCGATCTCATCCGCCAGAGTCATGGCCTCGGTCTGGTCGTGCGTGACGTAGATGATCGTCTGATTGTGCTGCTTGCTCAGGCGCTTCAGCGCGGCCTTGAGCTGCACGCGTGAGTTGACATCCACGTTCGTGATCGGCTCGTCGAAAAGGATGATCTTGGGCTGGCGCGCCACAGCCCGGCCGACCGCGATCTTCTGCAGGGTCGCGTTGTCCAGGCCGCTGACGTTCTTGCGCAGCACGTCCTGCAGCCCCAGCACATCCGCGACATCCTTGATGCGGCGATCGCGCTCCGGGGCGTCCAGCTTGTCCTCCAGCAGCGGCAGCTCGATGTTCTGGTAGACGCTGATGCCTTTGTAGACGACCGGATACTGGAACACCATGCCGATGTTGCGCTCGGCCGGGGATTTGCCGGTCACCCGCTCGTCATCGAAGTACACCTCGCCGGAGGTAGGTGATTCAAGACCGGCAATAATGCGCATCAGGGTCGTTTTGCCGCACCCCGATGGCCCCAGCAGGCAGGTCACCGCGGACGTTGGGAAGGTGATCGTGATATCGTTGACCGCCACAACGGTCTCATTGAAGGTTTTGCGCAGCTTTTCCAGACGGATTTCTGCCATGGTTACACCCTTCCCTGTCCAATCCTGTACCCACTGTCCGGATCAAAGACCACCAGCTTGTGTGGGTCAACGTTGACCACCACATCGTCACCGTTCAACAGGTGATCTTTCCGGTGCGGCAGCACCGACTCGAATGCGAAGCCGTCCTTCTCCAGGTACAGCGCCAGCTCGCCACCCAGGTCTTCCTGCAGGATGATCGAGGCCGGTGTGCTCAACCAGTTCGGAGCGAGCGACTCATTCACAGACAGGTCCTGCGGGCGAACGCCCACCACGACCTGGGAAGGCGGCTGGCCTTCACGCTTGAGATCAACCAGGAAGTTGAACAGCTTTGTCCGGCATTCGTACCCGGCAGGGCCGCTGTGCAGCGTGCCCTCGAACAGAGTCGACTCCGGAAAGCCCAGGCTGCGCAGCGTCCACGCATGCTGGGGGCTATCAAAGACGGACTGCGTCGCCCCATGCTCCGTGATCTGGCCGTCTGCCAGAACGGCGATCTCATCGGCCATGATCAGGGTCTCAAGCGCGTCAGACGTGGTGTAGATGAAGGTCGCGTTGAGCGCCTCGCGCAGGCGGCGGAAGTCGTCAAATAACTGCTCGCGCAGCTTGAAGTCCAGGCCCGTCAGCGGATCATCGAAGATGAAGATCTCCGTGTCCTTGACGATCCCGCGCGCGATGGCCACCCGCTGTTTTTCGCCGCCGCTGAGCTGGTTCGGTTTCTTCTCCAGCAAATGGGTGATCTTGAGCAGTTCGGCCGCCTGCCCTACCACGGGCTTTGCAGCGTCATGGTTGGCGCCGGCCAGAGTCAGAGGATAGGCGATGTTTTCAAAGACAGAATAGTGCGGGTACAGCGCGAAGGACTGCGGGATATACCCGATGTTGCGCTCGCTGGGAATCACCCCGGTAGCATCCTTGCCACGCAGCAGGACTGTGCCGCTATCCGGCTTTTCCAGCCCGACGATCAGCCGCTGCAGAACCGATTTACCACTTCCGGGGCCACCGAAGATGACGGTAAACGTGCCGGACTCGATTGTAAGGTTGACATCCCGCAGTACCTGCTTGCGCTTATACGATTTGCTGATGCCCTGAAGCTCAATCGCGTTCATGGGGTTAGCCTCCTCGCCCGATCTGCAGAAGGGTTGGCACGAGCAGGATGCTGATGGCAACCACCGAACCCAGGATGGCAAACCCGATGAGCAGGTACTTCGCCGTCTGTGCAAGAGTCGCCTGCGGAGGGATGTTGCCAAACGTCATCTGGATCAGGGTTGTGCCGATCAGGAGCAGCATGCCCACTCGGTAGACATCCCGGTTCCATTGCTGGGCGATGAGCACCAGGCCCACCAGCAGCAGCCCGATCAGGATCGGCTGCATTCTTGCCGCAAATGGAGATTTCGCTCGTTGCTGCATCGTCTAGACCTCCCCACGCACGGTGCCGAACGTCATGCCGACCAGCAGATACTTCTGGAAGAAGAAAACAGCGACGATGGGCGGCAGGATGTACAGCGTGGTCAGCGTCGCGACAAAGGTCCAGTCGGTTCCCAGGTTATTGGCAACGCCGATCATCAGCGCCGTGGGAATCATCGTCGTGGTCTTGCCGCCGATGATAAAGTTGACCAGGAACTCGTTCCACACAAAGATCAGGTTGAAGATAAAGGCCGCGATCAGGCCCGGGCGCACCTGGGGCAGAACGACCTTGAACATCACGTGCAGGCGCGACCCGCCGTTGACCAGCGCCGTTTCATCGTAACGGCGCGAGACGCCGTCGATGAAGCCTTTCAGGATCCACACCGAGAACGGGATACTGAACATGGCGTAGAACAGCATGATCGCCAGCCATGAGTCCTTCCAGTTGAAGGCGGAGTACATCAGGAAGATCGGCACGACCGTCGCCGCAGCGGGCACCATGCGGATCGACAGCAGGATGAACATCATGAAGCTCGTGCCCCGCGGCTGAAAGCGCGAGAAGCAGTAGGACGCCAGGAACGAGACCAGGAGGGCAACCAGCACGGCCGCAATCGAGATCAGGAAGCTGTTCAGGAAGTAATCACCGACATTCTGCCGCGTAAAGAAGTCGGTGTAATTCGCCAGCGTCGGCTGGAACACGAACAGCGGCGGCGTGGCAAGGATCTGGTCCTTCGTCTTGAATGAAGCCAGCGCGATCCACAGGATGGGCAAGAAGAAGATCAGCGCAATTACCCACAGTAGAAGGTGGTACAGCCCGGAGCGTTTGGGGGTCACGATCACGCCTCCTCTGCCTGCTTACGATTGAGGATAAACAGATAGATGGACGTGAACGCGATGGCGGTGAGCAGCAGGATAACGGCCAGCGCTGAAGCCCAGCCCAGGTTGAAGGCTTCAAAGGCCTTGCGGTACAGCGCAATCGCGATCAGCTCGGTTGTGTTGCCGGGGCCGCCCCGGGTGAGCGAGAAGATCAGGTCCATCGTCTTGAACGAGTCAATCGTGCGCAACAGAATCCCCAGCATCAGGATGAATTTCCCGTTGGGCAGGATGACGTAGCGAAATCGTTTGATCCAGGAGAGCTTGTCGATCTGGGCGGCTTCCAGCTCGGCCTGCGGAACCGACCCCAGGGCCGCCAGTGTGATGAGAATCATGAAGGGTGTCCACATCCACACGTCCACCGCCAGCGCCGCGCCGAAGGCGGTAGTCCGATCCCCAAGCAGGTTCGGTGCCGCCTGACCGGTCAGCAGCGAAATGAACCAGCTGATTACCCCGAAAGTTGGGTCGTACATCAGCCGGAAGAAGATGCTGGCCGCCACCGGCGTGATCATCATCGGGGCAAAGAGCATGGTCAGCGCCAGGCGCCGGCCCGGCAGCTTGGCACTGCCCCAGAACAGCAGCCCCAGCAGCAGCCCCAGCAGCGTTTCAATGGCCACCGTGCCAAAGACCCAGATCAGTGTCTTGCTGAAGCTGAGCCAGATGCTGTTATCTACGAGGATGTCCGCAAAATTGGCAACGCCGATGAATCGCGCAGCGCGGCCGCTGATCATCGAGTAGTTGTAGAAGCTCAGCCCTACCATCCACAGCGTGGGGATGACATTCCAGATAATGAAGAAGAGCAGCACCGGGATCAACAGCAGACTCGGCAGGGTTCGCTCGCGCCGATCCAGGGCGTGCCCCAGTTGAGTCCACCACGACGGCTTCTGTGTAACCTGCTGTCTGGATCCAATGTATTGCATCGGCCATTCCGCCTTATAACAATCCTGGTTCAGGAACGTGAGAATGGCAGAAGTGGGCGGGCCTGCCGCCCACTTCTGTTTTCTTCGGTGTTACAGGGTGCTACACCTGCTTACTGCAGGGTGATGTCCGCGCACTCCGCCGGAGGAGCAGTCACGGTGCGGCCAGCATCAAACAGGATCTGCTGCTGTTCGCAGGCGATCCAGTTGAGGGTGTTCATCGCATCGGTGACCTGGCCGGACGCAAAGGCAGTCCAGCCTTCCTGCTGGGTGGCGAGCATTTCCGAGTAGGTCGGCTCATGCCAGAAGTCACGAGCGGTTTCCTCGGTCAGCATGTCCTTGTACGCGCGGTTCCAGACCTGGATGTCGTCATAGCCTTCGGAGTTCAGAGCGCCCGCGGTCGCCGGGTTGCCACCCAGCTCGTTGAAGCGGATCTGAGTCTCGGGCAGGTACCACCAGTTCAGGAAGTCATGCACCACGCGCATGTGGGCTTCGTCGTTGTTGGCGTTGATCACCCAGGGCTGGCCACCGATCGACCAGATGCGCTGGACAGAGCCATCTTCCATGCGCGCGCCGGGCGGAACCACAACCATGTACTTGTCTTCCGTGCCTGCCGGGATCATGCCAGCGCCCATCGCAGCCCACTGGAAGCCGGAGAAGGTCTTATTCTGGGTGAACACGTCAACCACATCCGGGATGCCGTAGTTGAGGGCGCCCGGGGGCTGGTAGTTCAGCCAGCGCTTGTTCACTTCCATGGCCGCCGCGTTGATCTCGCTGTTGAGGATGCCATAGACGTCACCGGTTTCCGCGTTCCAGATTTCGCCGCCATTGGAGAACATGAACGGGTACAGGAACATGGTCATGAAGTCGTATTCCTTCGAATACTGCATGGCCGTGCCGTACAGGTCCTGTTCAGGGCGGGTGAAGAAGGCGGCAATCTGCTCGAACTGATCGAAGTCAATATCGAACCAGTCCTCGTAGGTCTCGGGCAGAACCCAGCCGTACTCGGCTTCGAACGCGGCGCGCTCTTCGGGGTCAAGCAGCATTTCCTTGTTGACATAGAGCACAACCACGTCACCGGTCTCGGGCAGGCCCCAGATCGTCTCGGACCCGTCCGGATAGTACTGGTAGGCCGACTGCACCACCGGGTCGTACCACTCGATCTCACCGTACTGCGGGAAGTCACCAGCGATCAGCTCGCTGATGTTGACGATCCACCCGGCTTCGGCGAACGCACCCAGCCACTGGCTGTCACTCACGATGATATTGAATTCCTGGGAGCCAGTCGCCAGGGAGGTGGCTGCCTTCTGGAACAGGTTCGAGAACGGCGCTTCCTGGAAGCTCCAGTTCACGGTATAGCCGTAGTTCTCGAGGGCATATGGAGCGAACTCTTCCTGGGCCAGGGTCACGGCCACGGAGCTGGGAATCCAGCCACCGATGCCGAGAATGGCCATATCGATGGTCTGACCCTTGAGGGGATGATCACCCTCCTGGGCGAAGGCCAGGGTCGGCGTGAGCGCCATCGTCAGCGCCATCAACACAAACAAGAACTTACGCATTCCACTCCTCCTGAGTAAATCGGACGGCTGAAACTGCATAGACATGGGACCTGAGGCCCCACAACGTGGGACACGCAAGCCAGCACGCATCCCTGGCTTTGGAAAGACATGAGTCTTCCCCCGCAATGGTATCCGCTCACAGCGCTGCTACACTGCTGGTTTGATTGAAGCTGCTTTGGTGATCACTGAACGCTTTCACTTCACAACTGGTGTATGAGTGAAATGCGACGCTGACTATTGCGGATGGATCAAAAGTGCGCCGGAATGTGCCAGAGCATAACGCAAAAGGCGCATGCGTTCCTGCGCATCCGTAACCAGTCAGGAGATTGTTGAGGAGAGTTACCTCTACTATACCGAGTTTCTGTACAAGCGCAAGTCCATCGAATTATTCCGGTAATCCGGATCGGCTGCGCATGGCGGCGCAGCCGATCCGGGCGGTGGCGCACCCGCCTCACCCCGCCTCCAATCGGGTTGAACAAACAGGCACCATGTGATAATTGGCCCCCAATCACACGAAACCCGTGATAATTGTGTGAAAAAGGTGTCGAAGTTGTTGATTCTGGCAACAGTATGTGATATTGTTCACATAGGTGGTCGGTGGCTGTGTGGCGCGCTGGACTGGTGCCGTCCCCGGCCGGATTGCGGAGGAGCGAGGGGATGGGGGCTTCCGTAAGCAATGCTCAGGCTGAACGCCAGAACCGGATCGCGGAGCTGGTTCTCCGCCACACTACGGTCAATATCCAGGCCCTGGTGGAGATGTTCCATGTGAGCGCCATGACCATCCACCGCGATCTGGACGACCTGGAACAGCAGGGCATCCTGCGCAAGGTGCGCGGCGGCGCTACCGCCCAACCAACCTACCTCTTTGAAAGCCACCTCAACTACCGTCTCAATTCGCACCTGGCAGAAAAGCAGGCGATTGCTGCGGCAGCCCTGGCCCACATCGAGCCAGGCGATGCCGTTATGCTCGACGACTCGACCACCGTCCTCGCCCTGGCCCAGAAGCTACTGGACACCCCCCACCTGACCGTCATCACCAACTTCCTGTCCATCGTGGAGCTGCTGCGGCCATACCGGCAGTTCAATCTGATCTGCCTGGGGGGCGATTACCTGTTTCGCCATAATTCCGTCGCGGGCGATCTGTGTGAGCAGATGATCGGCTGCCTGCGAGCCAATACACTCTTCATCAGCTTCTCAGCCGTAGACGGTGGGCACGCCTTCCACCAGGAGGAGTCCATCGTGCGCATCAAACGCGCCATGGTCAAGTCCGCGGCCCGCCGGATTCTGCTCGTTGACCATTCCAAGCTGGGCAAACAGGCACTGCGCGAAGCGGTGCCCCTCACCGATTTCGACCTGGTGATCGTCGATGCAAAGGCCGATCCGGAGAAGGTAAGAAGCATCAGAGACCTGGGTGTTCCTGTCGAAATCGCCCCGCTCGATCGGCAGGGCGACGACAGTGCATGATTGACCGGCAACACCTGTGCGCGCCGGTGACAGGCGGCAAAGGAGGAAACACCTCACAGGAGATCGCAGGGAGAGTCTCGTTCGTAATGGAGTGCTTACGGAGGTGACACCGCCACATCAGGCAGGAGAGTGTCCTGCAGTCCCGGCCGGGTTATGCCGGCGAGCGGCTGGAGAACACTGGAGGAGAGAGCGCAGGACCGTGACGGGCGCTATACCCGTTACGCCGTGTTGGACCGGGTTCATCAGAGCCGGGCTGGCCCGTCAGGCCGGCGCCCGCGCTGATGGTTATCGCATTCTGGGGGAGCACACACTCCCCCAGAAGTCGCATCAGCATGCAACGGTCACACTGGTAGCATGGCGCGCAGGGGAGTGGGTGCCATCCTACACAAGGTGGCCCCTGTTGTGTTACTATTCCTGGCAGGCTATCTCACAACGCGAGGGAAGACCATGGCAATTGTGATTGGATGCGACGAAGCAGCCTTTGAGCTTAAAGAAGCCGTCAAAGCCTACCTTGTTGAAGTGGGCCAGGAAGTGGTTGACATGGGGGTGTACGACAGGACCCCGGTGCTCTACCCCGACATTGCGCTGAAGGTCGCCAGCGCGGTTGCTGACGGGCAGTTTGAGCGCGGCATCCTGATCTGCGGGACCGGCCTCGGCATGGCGATCACCGCCAACAAGGTCCCCGGGGTGCGGGCCGCCACCTGCCACGACGTTTACTCAGCGGAACGCTCCCGCAAGAGCAACAACTGCCAGATCCTGACCATGGGCGCGCGCGTGATCGGCGTGGAGCTGGCCAAGACCGTGGTCAAAGCCTGGCTGGAATCCGAGTATGAGGGCGGCCGCTCGGCGCCAAAAGTCCAGCGGATGATCGAAATCGACGAGATGTTTCATGCTGCCCGGGGTGGCGGGAAGGCAGGAGAATAGCGATGCAGCGTCTCATTAACGACCCGAATCTGGTGGTAGATGACATGCTCAAGGGCTTTGTTCTGGCCCATCCTGATCTCATCGCGCCAACGGACAATCCGCGGGTGCTCAAGTACAGGGACGCGCCCGTCCCCGGCAAGGTCGGCATCGCGACCGGCGGCGGCTCCGGCCACAAACCGGCCTTCATCGGCTACATCGGGCGCAACATGGTGGATGCCGTCGCCGCCGGTGAGATCTTCAGCTCACCTTCCGCCAAAGCGTTCTACGATGCCTTCAAGGCGGCCGACAGCGGGCGCGGCGTCGCCTGCCTGTATGGCAATTACGCCGGCGACAACATGAACGTCAAGATGGCGATCCGCATGGCGGCCAAGGACGGCATCGAGGTCAAGACCGTGGTCGCCAATGACGACGTCCCCTCCGCCCCGAAGGATGAAGCGAGCAAGCGGCGCGGCGTCGCGGGCGAGGTGCTGATGTGGAAGGTCGGCGGGGCCAAAGCCGCCACCGGCGCATCGCTGGATGAGGTCATCGCCGCCGCGCAGAAAGCCATCGACAACACCCGCAGCATCGGCGTCGGGCTGACGCCCTGCACCATTCCGGCGGTGGGACACCCCAATTTCAGCATCGAGCCGGGTCAGATGGAGCTCGGGATCGGGCACCATGGCGAGCCGGGCATCGCCGTGACCGACCTCAAACCGGCCAACGAAGTAGCAGAGACGATGGTGGACGTGGTGCTGCCCGACCTGCCGTTTGCCAGCGGGGACGAGGTGGTGGTTCTGGTCTCCGGCCTGGGCGCGACGCCCGTGATGGAGCTGTACATCCTCTTCAACCGGGTGGCGGAACTGCTGGGCGAGAAGGGCATCACGATCTACAAACCTTACGTGGGCAACTTCTTCACCTCGCTGGAGATGATGGGTGCCACCCTGACCATCATGAAGCTCGATGCGGAGCTGAAGACGCTGATTGACATGGACGCCGACTGCATGGGTCTCACCCAGTTCAAGAGGGGGGCATGATGGACCGCTTCCCCAGCAGTGCGGGCCGTGACGTAATCCTGAGCCTGATCCGGGCCATCCAGAGCAACGCCGCTTACCTGAGCGATATTGACGGCGCCATCGGCGACGGCGATCACGGCATCAACATGAACAAGGGCTTCTCGCTGGCGGAACAGCGCCTGCCGGAAGGGCCGGTTGCGCTGGCCGAGGGCCTGGCCATCCTGGGCGACACGCTGCTCACCGACATCGGCGGCTCGATGGGGCCGCTGTACGGCATGTTCTTCATGGACATGGGCGATGCCTGCCAGGGGCAGGAAACCATCGACAGCGCCACGTTCCTGGCGATGCTGCAGGCGGCGCTGGCCGCGATCCAGTCGCTGGGGGATGCCAAAGTCGGTGACAAGACCCTGCTGGATACCCTGGTGCCCGCCATCGACGCGTTCGAAGCGGCGGTCAAAGGCGGCGAGTCATTCGCGGCTGCCCTGGCGAAGATGGCCACCGCCGCGGAAGCCGGGATGGAATCAACGCGGGATATGGTCGCCAAAATCGGGCGCGCCAGCCGGCTGGGCGAGCGCTCCCGCGGGCATCTCGACGCCGGGGCGACCTCCTGCAACCTGCTGCTCCAGGCATTCGCCACCTCGATTACGGCGCTGCTGGAGGCCGAATCCGCCTGAGGCAGCGAACAAACGCCATAGCACAACAAGCCCCATCTGGATTTGCCGCCGGCAGTCACCAGATGGGGCTTTTTCTGTCTTGAGTTTCAGCGAGACAGGCAAAAGCGGGGTAGCGGTCGAAGTCCCTTCCGCTACCCCGCAGCAACTACCTTTTCAATTCCCGGGCAGGAGCAGCCCCCTGCTAAAACGGCTGCGTGTCCGGCCCGAAGTGCCGCAGCAAGACCAGCGGCTCGATGCCGGTGTTCTCCACCGTGTACCCGGCGCGAGCCACCTCGTCAGTGACGAAGAACTCGTCCCGGGTGACTTCCCCGTAGTGGATCATGATCGGCGAGTGGATGTTGTGGGCACCCAGCTTGCCATCGCCCTGCGCGACATGCACGCCGCACGGCCCGTTGTCCTTGATGGTCACCTTCACGCCGGGCTGAACGGTGAGTTCCTTGGCGCTGAACACGTCCTGGCCGAGCGACTTGCCGTAGATGATCCACCTGTCGGTGTAGCCATCGCCGGACTGCGCCGCGTCAACAACGCCCGGCAGGTGATGGTTCTGGCGGATGTTCGGGCTGCTGTTCGGCTCCCAGTCGATCAGGCCAATGATGTAGTCCAGGTCTTTCTTCTTCTCCTCCGGCACATCCTTGACCAACAGATCATAGGGGACCGGCTTGCCATTGACCATCGACTGGAACATGGCAAAGGTGTCAGTGCCCCACTGGATTTCATACGTCACCAGCGAGCCAGGGGCATGCAGGATGCCGGGCGGCGTGAACCACCCTTCCCCAACCGGGAAGATGTAGGCCTTCGAATACTTGAGGATGCCGTTGTCACCCTTGTCCCAGTTCTCCAGCGCCTCGGCGACATCCTCCTTCGTGGTGCCAGGCTCAAAGCCGAAGAAGGTGTAGGGAAAATCGTTCAGGCGCTGGTTGTACTGGGGCGGGAAGTAGTAGGCTTCCGGCTTCTGGGCTTCACCGACCAGCGCCGCGTGCTCGGAGCGGGGATGAAGATGGAACGGCAGCGGACCCTGGTTGTCAAACAGCTTGCCCAGGGTCGGCCAGCGGCCGTACTTGGTGTAGCGCTCGACGCCGATGATCGCGGGCTTCTCGTCCACCGCGTCCTTGAGTGTGAAACGCGATCCGTCCGGCCCCAGCACGTAGCTCAGGCCCTCATCATGCGGGGTCGAGGGGCCATTGGCCGGTTTGGTGGTTGAGCACAACCACCGTTCATCCAGACCGCCCCGCTCAGGCCCCAGGGCATACAGATCTTCTTCTGCCAGCCGAATCCGGCGCCCGGGCACCGCGAATGAGCGCGGCACCCAGCACGGCAGCATGTGGAGGATGCCGCCGCCAGCGTTAAGTGCATGATCGAGTTTCTGTGTGATAGTCATTGCTTTGCTCTCCGTTATGAGATACGAACCTGTTGCATATGCCAGGCAGGTACTGCCCTCGACCTCTGGCAGCCTACTTGATGATCCCGATCTTCTTCCGGTCGATGGTCACAAATACCGCACCGACCAGGACGATACCCTTGACGATGTTCTGAATGTAGGGGTCCACACCCATCATATTCATCCCGTTGCTCAGGATTGTGATGATGAAAGCCCCCAGGATTGTCCCCTGAATGGTGCCCACGCCTCCGGTCAACGGCGTGCCGCCAACGACGACCGAGGCGATGACATCCAGTTCAAGCCCTTCGCCAAGCTGGGCGGTCGCGGCATACACACGGGCGCTCTGCAGCGTGCCGGCCAGCCCGCACAGCAGGCCAAGCATTGTGAAGTTCAGGATCTTCACCCGGTCTACCTTGAGGCCGGTCAGAATGGCAACTCGCTCACCGCCGCCGACAGCCCGCACCTCACGCCCAAACACCGTGTAGTTGAAGATGATGTACACAACAATCGCGATGAAGAGCACGATGATGGCCGCGTGAGGGATGCCGTCGGTCCGGCCTGCGAAGGTCTGCAGGAAAGGCCGGTTGATAATCTCGACCGGCGCGCCACGCGTGAAGTACAACACCAGCCCGCGATACGCAACCAGCGTGCCCAGGGTCACCATGAACGACGGGACTTTGCCTTTGGCGAATACCAGGCCGTTAAACAACCCGGCCACGGTTCCTACGAGAGCCGCAGGCAGGAAGGCCAGCACCCCCATATCCTTGGCGAAAATCGCTGCCGCCAGCGCCGTCAGCGCAACGATTGACCCCACCGACAGATCGATTGATCCCGCGATGACCACGAACGTCATCCCCAGGGATACGGTCAGCAGAACAGCGGCCTGCTGCAGCACGATCATGGCGTTGTTGAAGGTTAAAAAGCGCGGAGACATTGCGCCAAACACGATGCACAGCACCACAAACAGGATAACGGGGAAATAGGCTCTGATGGAGAACCGCCGTTTCCGCCCGTCAGCCTGCTCAACTACAGCGACATCCAGACTTGCTGCTTCTTTTGTCATGGTCAGCCTACCAGGTCATGTACAGCCGGTGCAAAACAACCGAGACAGCATCAGATCATGTGACTGATGATTTCCTCTTCGGAAGGAAACTCATCATGATCGAATGTCTTGCTCACCTTTCCCTTGCGAAGAATCATGATTCTGTCGCTATTCCCTATCAGCTCAGGGAGGTCTTCACTTAACAGAATGACCGATACACCTTGCTCAGCCAGGCGGCGTATCATGTCGTAGATGTGCATTCTCGCGCCAACATCTACGCCACGCGTGGGATTGTTCAGCAGCAGGATACTCGGCCTGGCAGCGATACATTTGCCCAGAACAACCTTCTGCAGGTTACCACCGCTGAGGGATGTGCAGGGGACATTGGGGCTTTCCGCCTTGATCATCAGGGCTGGCATAAGCTCCGCAACCATGCGCTTTTCACCGGCCCGATCAACCATCAGACCCTTGTGGGGTATGGCTGCCATGGTCAGATTTTCGCGGACGGGAAACTCCATAATCAGGCCTTCGCGCGTCCGGTCACCGGGCAGGTAAGCAATGCCCGCCTTCCAGGCATCAAATGGTCGACGTGGTTTGTACTCATGCCTGTTCAGAAGCACGGATCCACTCTGGGGCGCAAGATCGCCGTTCAGAATGCTGAGCAGCGCTTCACCGCCCGCGCCCTTCAGGCCGCCGATCCCCAGGACCTCACCCCGATACAGGTCCAGCTTCACATTTCGCAACTGACCGGGAACCACAACATCGTTTAACGCGAGGACAGGTTCCTGCTCAGGCACGTACTGCCTGGTGGGTGGGTAGATGTGCCTCCCGATTTCACGGCCGACCATCAGCGTCTCAATTTCGTCGTTGGATAGCTGGCCACGCGCGTAGTTACCTACCCATTGACCATCCTTCAGGATAGTAATTTCGTCAGCCAGCTTCTCAATCTCATCAAGGTGATGGGAGATATAGCCAACGGCAATATCACGGGTTCGGAGCGAATCCACTGCGCGAAACAGCGTCTCGATTTCCCGGGTACTCAAATAGGCTGTTGATTCGTCAAGCAGCAGCACCTGAGGGTTGTAGGACAGTGCGCGAGCGACTTCGAGGACTTTGAGCTGGCCCAGGTCAAGACTGTTCAGCGGCGCATCAACGCTGATTCCAGCTTCGATGCTATCCAGGATGCGCTGCGCTTCCTGCCGGAGTTTCTTCCAGCGGGTAATTCCCAGCGGGCCGGCAAAGTCCTGCATCCGGTCAATGAAGATATTCTCGGCGATATCCAGGGATGGGTTGATCGTGATCTCCTGGAATACCAGGGCAACACCGGCGGCCTGCGCCTCCTTCAACGATTTCGGTGCGTAGGGCTTGCCCCCGATGGACATCTCACCGCGATCCATGGGGATTGCGCCGGCACAGATCTTGAACAGCGTGGACTTGCCTGCCCCATTCTCTCCAACAAGCGCATGCACCTTTCCGGGCTGGAGCGTGAATGAGACATCTACCAGAGCTTTGGTCGCGCCAAAACTCTTATGGATTTGAAACGCTTGCAGACGCACCAGAACACCTCCAGAACTTCAGGGTGTGAAGGGGGGCGAATTGCCTTCGCCCCCCCTGCTTGCGTTGCGTAGAACAGCCTAGTTGCTGTACTGCAACTCAAAGGTCGCAGCAGGCGCATCCGGAGTCAGGAACCGAGAGCGCGCATACCAGTCATAGTCCGGCACGCCGCCCGGGAAGTCCGCGCGGAACTGCGCCACGGTGTCGACGGTCAGCGGCAGCAGGTCCAGCTTAACATTGGCCTGCTCGGCCGGGGTTTCGATCCCGTTCAGGTAGTCGTACATCATCACCATCGCGAACCCGCCCTGCAGCCAGTGCCCGCCGATGTCGAACAGCAGCTCACCGGCCTCGACCGCGTCCACGTTCTCCTGGTTCAGGTCCATGCCCACGACCAGCACGTCCTCACCAGGCACCTTGCCCGCCTGCCGCAGGGCTGCGATCACGCCCGTCGCCGTCCCACCATTGGCCGCCCACACACCCTTGATGTCCGGGTTGCCCTGGTACAGCGACTCGAACGCCTCCTGCGATTCATCCCGCACGAAGTTGCCGTTTACTACCCCGGCCACCCGCACTTCCGGATGCTCCGCCAGCGCCCGCTCCAACCCCGCGTGCCGGTCAATCGCCACCGATGTCCCCGGCGTGCCATCCACGACGCCGATCACCTTCTCACCGGCTTCGTTCAGTTCCATCGCGTCGAACAGCGCGATGGCCATCGCGTACCCCGCCGCTTCGTCGCTCGGGCCTACAAAGGCGATGTAGTTCGGGTAGTCCGGGTCCTGCGGCGCCACGTTCTCCAGGTACACGTCCGCCATGATGATCGGAATGCCCGCCATCGCCGCGTCGTTGAGGGCCTTCATCCCGGTCGCCCAGTACGGCACGTGGATGATCCCATCCACCCCGCGGGCCACCAGGTCCTCAATCGAGCGCGCCATCTGGTCGGCATTGTTGTCCGCATTCAGCACGATCAGCTCAACGCCCAGCGCATCCGCGCCTTCCTGCATGAACGTCACGTAGTTGTTCCAGAACTGCGCATCCAGCGTGGGCACGATCGCGCCAACCGTCAGCTTCTCATCCGACTGCGCGTAGAGGCTCGCCGGGGCCAGCATCGTTACCAGAAGGCTGATGACAAGAAGTAAACCGAGCTTGCTCCTAGACATGGTTAGTTCCTCTCCTCATAGAACAAGATACAGAACAAAGCAAACTTGTGAGGCGCGCCTCCTTTCAACCGATGATTGTCAATGCCCGACAATCCAGTCTGACCTAAGCGCCAAGGTTGAACGAAATGCTGCGCCCCGCATCCAGCACAAGGCGGGCATTCCTTTCAAGCGCTTCGTCTTTGAAATCCAGCGAGTGGCCGGTGATCCCGATAGCTGCGACGACCTGCCCCCGCGCATTCCTGATGGGTACCGCCAGGCAGCCAATGCCCCGCGCATATTCCTCGTAGTCCACGGCATATCCCTGCTGCTTCACCTTCCTGAGTTCCTCCATGAAGTCCTCAGGATTCGTAATGCTGCGATGGGTCCGCGCCTCGAGCACCGCATTTTCCAAAAAATGAGCTTGCTCTTCCGGAGCCATGTTAGCGACCAGAACCTTGCCAGACGCGCTGACATTGACCGGTATCCCGGTGCGCAGGGCCGCAATGATGTTCACCGGCCTGGTTGGAAGCACCTGCTCAATATAGACAACCTGAGCCTCCTGGAGCACACCGAGTTGTACGGTGTGACCGCATTGCGATGCCAGGTGCCGCATGAAGGGCTTGGCGATGGCGATGATGTCAAATTGCCTGGAAATGACATCCGACAGGCGCTGGAGTTGCGGCCCGAGAAAGTACTCCCCTTCAGCTTCAACGCTCTGCCGCAGGTAGTTGCGGCTTAACAGATAGTTGACCGTGCGATAGGCTGTGGCCTGAGGGATGCCAAGGTCCGCTGCCACCTCCTTGATGGTGACGAACTCACCCCGGTTAGCCATGTATTCCATGATATCCAGGGCTTTTTCGATGGCAGGGACAGTCTGTACTCTCTTGCTGACCGCTTCCATGGGAACTCCTGAACGGAGCAGGCAGGCGACTTCAATGCGCCATGGATGATTATCACCTGTTAGAATGTGTTCTCATATACAATAAGGTAGTTTTCTCTGGCAGTCAATACCGTTGGATCGGATTCCGGTCTGACCGATGACACCAGGCCGCGTGATCGTGCCACCTGCTCACAGGCCCGCAGGCATCTGGCGAAATCCGGAGGCGAGGAAATTGCATGCCCCTGCCCCAGAGGAGCTTCCACAACGGTTCTGGTTTACAGCCATGGGGCCCCGTCCATACCATGAGTCAGGATCAGACAACCCACCCAGCCATGATGAGTGCATCATCCTCCGGGGGCAGAACAGCGGACTCTGCAATACGTTAGCTATAATCGGTTTACTTTGCGGAGTGGTTGGTCAGCATTCTTGACGAAAGGCAAGGTCGAACAATGTCCACACAGATGCCCACGCTTGGTGTTATCTTTCACCCCCGCCTGCCGCCGGAAACCCTGGCCGATTACGCGCGCCGCGCGGAGGCGGCCGGGTTCAGTGAACTCTGGCTCTGGGATGATTGCTTCCTGCCGGGCGCGTTTACCTCAGCGGCAGTCGCCCTGACCGCGACGGAACACCTCAAAGTCGGGATCGGGCTGCTGCCCGCCACCGTCTACAATCCTCTGTTCGCCGCCATGGAAATCACCACGCTGGCCTGCGCCTTTCCGGGCCGCTTCATGCCCGGTTTCGGGCATGGGGTGGATGTCTGGATGAAGCAGATTGGGGCGGCGCCGCTCTCAACGATGAAGACGCTCGAACAGACGGTGCTCGCCGTTCGCGCGCTGCTGCGCGGGGATCGGGTGAGTGTTCATGAACATGGGGTGCATCTGGATAACGTTCAAATGGAGCTTTTTCCAGAACAGCAGCCCCCGCTCTACCTTGGCGCGATGCGCGAAAAGACCTTTCGACTGGCTGGACGCACAGCGGATGGCACGATTCTGACCGAGATGTCTTCCCCCGCCTATGTGCGGTGGGCCAGGCAGCACATCGATGCCGGCCTGCAGGAGCGCCAGGCGGAACCCGGGGGCCATCGAGTGGTCGTGTACGCCCATACCAAAGTCAGCCCTGATGGCAAGACCGCACGAGGGATTGTGCGCCACCTCCTCTCCAGCCGCTTCCCCTGGACCGATGTGCATCTCAAGGCGCTGGGCATCTATGAAGAGGCTCACGCTTTACACGAGAAGTATGGTGCGGACATGGCGGACCACATGCCAGATGCCTGGCTTGATGAACTGACCGCCTCCGGGACACCTGAACAGGCGGCTCGCTCCATTCAGCGTCTGGCCGAAGCCGGAGCGGATTCTGTCGTATTGCTGCCGCTGAATGGCGAT
>CAZGYW010000004.1:14482-19656 GCA_964530495.1 uncultured Anaerolineae bacterium | reverse complement strand
TGAGTGCTGAGTTAAAGGCAGCGTGGCGAGGGGCCGGCTATCCTGACGGAGGGTGCAGGTGCCGGTTACCCCCATACACCTCCACCCCAGTCTATCGCTCACGTTATTGCAGTACGCTTTTAACTCAACACTCAACATTCAAAACTTAAAACTCTTCAGGTAGTCTCGCCGGTGGTCTTGACGATGGAGGTCAGGATGCGGATCAACTCCTCCACCGCCAGCAGGGCAGCGGTGACATCCACCGTGGTCAGGCGCGATTCCTGCAACAGCCGCAGCCAGTAGCGCGTCTCCCGCGCCTCTTTGGAGGCCACCGCCATCTTCGCCAGGAAATCCCGGCGGCTCTGGCCGGCGCCGGCTTCTTCCACGTTGGCGCCGATGCTCGTTCCGCTGCGCAGAAGCTGCTGCGAAATCACGTACTCCCGCTGTTCCTGAAGCTGCTGGTACAGCGCAATGATCTGCAGCGCAAATGCGAAGCTTTTCTCCTGAACAACACTCCGGCCCATCACCCGGCCTTTAACTCAAAACTTAAAACTCAACACTCAAAACTGCTTCACTCAGCGAGTCGGCTGTAGGAGTGCACTTCATCCATCGCCTCGATCGTATCCTGCAGCCCGGCCACCTCGTCGTGGATTTCGTCACGCAGCCGCCGGGCGCGGGCGCTGTCCATATCCTTGCTGTCCAGGACCTGCATCTGGGCGTAAACCGTGCCCAGCGCGGCCAGGGTATTATCCAGCTGCAGGTCGGCGCGCTTGCGGTTATCCAGCACCGCGTTCAGGTTGGCGATCTGCTGCTCCTTGAACCGGATCGCGTCCTCCAACTCCTGCCGGACCGAGGGCGATTCCTCGCGTTCCAGCCGCCGCCGCAGGGCGTTCAACTCGCGGGGCACATTGAGGCGGTCGCGATCCAGGAGCGAATTGACCCCGATCGAGTCCATCTGCCTGGCCAGGCGGTAAATCTGCGCGATCCAGTCGTCCACCTCGTACAGCGTCTCCTGCAGGCTCACCCGCAGCGCGCCTTCCGGCTGCTCATCGACCAGCGCCTCGATGCCTTCGCGGTATTCCAGCGCGCGCTGGACGCGGCGCCGGGCCTCCCGGCTCTGGATCTCTTTGGGGTCGTATTCCTGGCGAAAGAGGCGGGCCACCGCCTGCGCGGCAGAATGGGGATCGGTCACGTGGGCCAGGATCAGAGCCGCCTCCGCGATGCCACCCGCGATCAGCCAGTACCACCACTGCCAGCCCGCCAGTGGCGCGGGCAGGCTGGGCAAAAAGAAAGCCAGCAGCATGGTCAGCGCAATGGTCGCGGCGCTCTCCCAGCGGAAGACGGCATCTTCCCAGACCGCGCGCATGGCGCGCTGCTGCAACTTCTCTCGAACGGTCAGATCATCACTCATTAGCGTTGTCCTGCATCCTCAACGGCACATCCGGCGCGGCGAACCGGGCTTACCTGCGTGGTGAAGGCGCTTCCTGCCCGGCCGGGTTGGCCTGCACCTGCCGCATCAGGCCGGTAATCTCAGTATCCGCCGGGTTCAGGAGCAGGGCCTGTTCCAGTGCCGGCAGGGCGCGATCCGCCCGCCTGATCTGATTATACCCGATGCCCAGGGACTTATAGAATTCCGCCCGGTGCGGGTCCGCTCCGGTGGCCGCCCGGAAGTTGGCCACCGCCAGCGCCCACATCCCATTACGAGCAAAGTCCTGTCCGAGTCGCCAGAAAGCCGTGCCATTGCGCAGCCGGGAGTCGGCCTGCACCAGGATGCGCTCCGCGCCGGGGGTGAAGTTGGGCGCGGCGTTAAGCAGCATGAACAGCATGAAGGCGGCCACCCCGGCCACGATCGCCGCCGTGCCCGGGCCGGTCCACCCCCGGGCATAGGCCACCATCGCCCACACCGCCTCCACCACGCACATCGCCATGCCCAGGTAATACGCGGCGGCGATGCGCGCCCGCAGGCCGACTGCCACCAGCAGCAGAATCGCCCCGCGAATGAGGGTGATGATCAGCAGTATGTTGAACACATCCGGCGTGATTGTCTGGGTGAAGCGCCCGGCCATCATGGTGGCGAAGTCGGTTGCGAAGATGGTATCCAGCGACCAGCGCAGCCGGGTGCCCTCTCGAATCTGAACGTACCACGTCCACAGGAAGCCGGGAAACAGCTCGAAGATCACCAGCACAATCATGGCGATGGACAGCGCCCGTGCGGTGCGCAGGGCCGGGGTGGGGGTTGGATCGGGCGGGACGCGGCGCGTGAGGCTGCGCCCGCAGCCGGTGCACTTGCGGCGCTCAGGATCGTTCACCACGGCGCAGTACGGGCACTGGTACGGATCGTTGAGCGGGTCGGATTCGTCTTCCAGCCGGGATGTGGAGAAGAATTCTTTGGCTTTGGCGTCTTTCAACGCCTTCACCGCCGGGATGGTAGTATAAATGCGGCCAAAGGTGGCGGGCATGCGCGTGGCCCGGAGCTGCTCCACGCGCAGGCGGGCATCGGCCAGGTCCGGCGCGACGGCCAGCGCATTCTCCGCGCAGCGCAGCTGGTCGTACCAGTTGGTTTCCACGTAACTGCGCAGGACCCAGGCCGGGGCGGCCTCCTCGTCCTCGTCCAGAATCTCTGTCAGCAGCCTGAGCGCCGTTTCCTCGTCCTGGTGGTCATGGGCTTCCAGCGCGTCCAGAAACAGCGGACGCTGGGCAGCGGTCAGCCGGTCCAGCACCCCGGACAGATCGTTGAAGCTCCCGCTATCGTCGGCCGCGTTCGATTGCTCCAACTCGGTCAGGTCGTCATCCGCCAGGACTTCCTCCAGCGGCCGCCCGGCCAGGGCCAGCGCGAGCGCACGGGCGAACTCCTGCACGGACTGGAAGCGTTTTTCCCGGTTAGTGGCCAGCGCCTTGACCAGGATGCGTTCCACGGTTTCCGGCGCGTCCGGCATGATGTCACGAATCGCGGGCGCGCCTTCCATCTGCTGGAGCGCCAACCCGTGCGGCGTGTCGGCGTCGTAAGGGGGTTGGCCGGCGATCATCTCGAACAGGACGACCCCCAGCGCGTACACATCCGCGCGGTGATCCACGGTGGCCGGGTTGGCGGCCTGCTCAGGAGCCATGTAGCGCGGCGTCCCCATGCTGGCGCCGTAGCGGGTGAGGTCCGTCTGGTCGGTGCTGCCGGGCGGCAGCTTGACCAGCCCGAAGTCCGAGAGCTTGACGTTGAGGTGCGCATCCAGCAGGATGTTGGAGGGCTTGATGTCGCGGTGGATGAGGTTGCGGTCATGGAGGTACTGCAGCCCGGCCGCCATCTGGCCGAACAGGCGGCCGACCAGCGTGAAATCAAGCGAGCCGCGGTCGGTGAGCAGGTCTTTCAGCGTGCGGCCGGTCACGTATTCCATCGCGATGAAGGCGTAGCCGTCCAGCTCCCCGGCCTCATACACCTGCACGATGTTGGCGTGGTCGAGCGTGCGCCCGGTGGCGCCCTCGCGCCGGAAGCGCGCCCGCAATCGTTCATCCAGCGCCAGGGTGGGCGGCAGCACTTTGATCGCTACAGTGCGCAGGTTCCTATCCCGGGCTTTGTAGACGGTCGCCATCCCGCCCCGGCCAAGCTGCTCCACGATCCGGTACGGGCCGAGTTGACGGCCAATGAGGTCTTCCTGCATCCTGCCCGGCCCCTCTCCCCGGACTGCCTGCCCCGGAAAACAGCGGGGCTGCCTGCCGGCAGGCGCTCACCTGCCCCCTGGCAACCCCGCCATGCGGATCACATCTGCCTGTCGCGAGTATGACTGGCGTCAGGACTGGGTGGCGCCGCTGTTCGTTCCGCTGCCGCTGTCCGCGCTGCCCGCCCCGCCGCTGGGGGAAAGATTCAGGCGGCGCCGGCGCTCTTCCAGCTGCATCTCGACTTCGCTGTAGCCCACAGCCTCTTCGATCTGCTCGCTGAGGCGGCCGGTCGCCATCTCCAGCTGGGCGTCCTCGCGGTCCAGCCGGGAGCGAATCGCGTCCACCACGCGGGACACGTCCTCGTCGCCCGTGCCGGCCAGGTCGTCCAGGCTCTTGATGGTCTTGGTGGTCACCCGCTTGGCCTCGGCCAGCTCCAGCAGCGCCTTGACCTGTTCCCGCTCCTGGCGGATGGTCGTGAGCTTGGCTTCCAGCTTCAGCTTCATGTCCATCATCTTGCGGTACTGGTCTTCCTGGCCCTGCCACTGTTCGTAGTATTCCTGGGCCAGTTGCTGCTTGGTGTTCAGGTCGGCCTGGGCGGCGGCGGCCAGCTCGGTCTTGCCCTTGAGCAGCAGGGTGTCGATGTCGCGGTCCAGCTTTTCGGCGGCGGCCGCGAATTCGTCGTACTTGCGCTTGAGCGTGCGGACGGTGCCGCCGATGGTGGCGGCCGAGTCCTCCAGCGAATCGAGGTTGCGCTCCGCCTGGCGGATGTACTCATCCATCACCTTGACGGAATTTTTCTCCAGCGCGTTGTCCACCATGCCGTGCAGGTTGGCGGAAAGCAGCGTATTCACCTTCTCCAGAAACGATTGAGCCATGAGCGGGGAGCCTCCTTACGAGCTACCTGAATATGCAGATGACAGGGCTGCCTATGATCTTAACACAGCCGGTTGTTTCTTTCACTGACAGCCGGCGGACACAAGCCTGACGCTTGCGCCGGGCGGCTGCTCTACTTTACGCGTAAGCGGCCGGCCGGTTGCGGGGCAGGACGAGCGTGAAGGTGCTGCCCGCGCCATACGTACTTTCCAGCCGCACTTCGCCGCCGTGCAGGGCCGCGATCCCGCGCACGATGGACAACCCGGATCCGGCCCCCTGATCCTCATACTGCTCGCGCTTGATCTGCGTGAACGGCTTCCAGATCTCGTCCAGGTACTGCGGCTCGATCCCGCGGCCCCAGTCCTGCACGGCGAAGAAGATGTGATCGTCGTCCGCGCTGACGCGCAGTTCCACCCGTGACTCGGGCTTGTCGGAGAATTTGATGGCATTCTCCACCAGGTGCACGAGCGCCATACGCAGGTAATCGTAATCGCCGTAAAACGCCGGCATCTGCTCCGGTACCTCGTAAACCAGGTGGACGCCCTTTTCCTCCGCCAGCTCGCGGTTGGCTTCCAGCACCTCCGCGCACAGCGGCTGGACGGACGTGATCGGCAGTTGGCGCCACTGGAAGTTCTGGGCAGCCTCGCCTGTTTCCAGCTCCACCAGCGCGATGA
>CAZGYW010000004.1:0-14382 GCA_964530495.1 uncultured Anaerolineae bacterium | reverse complement strand
CGCCACTGGAAGTTCTGGGCAGCCTCGCCTGTTTCCAGCTCCACCAGCGCGATGAAGTTTTCCACCAGGCGGCGGAAGCGGTACGCGCCGCTGTTGACGCCGCGCAGGAACATGCGCAGCTCATCGGTGGTCAGTGTTTCGGAATCGGTGTTGAGCATGTCCGCATAGGCCACCATGTAGGTCAGCGGCGTGCGGAACTCATGGTTGAGGATGGTGAGGATCTGGCGCTTGATATCCGAGACCTGGCTATCGTAACGGGTTTTGATCTCGCGGGTGCGCTTGAGCTTGTTCTCCACGATCACCAGCAGGTCTTCGGGGTCCATCGGCTTGATCACGTAGTCATCCGCGCCCAGGCGCTTGCCCAGCCGCACGTCGTGCTTTTCGCCCTTGGCCGTCAGGAACACGAACGGGACGCTGACCCAGTCCTCCGTGGCGCGGACCGCCTCAAAGAACTGGTAGCCATCCATGCGCGGCATCATAATGTCGGAGATGATCAGGTCCGGTGGGGCGGGCAGTTTCTGCAGGATCTGCAGCCCATCCACCCCGCTGGAGCCGGTCAGGACGTGATAGCCCTCAATCTCCAGGATGTCGCGAATCCCCTGCAGAAGGTGCACGTCATCTTCCACCACCAGTATTGTCGCTGCTGCCTGATCGGTCATGCGCCCCCTCCTTGCGCCGCTATGCTTCCGGCACGCTGGCCAGCCGGTACCCGCGCCCGCGCACCGTCACCAGGTAACGCGCCGCATCGGTGCTGGCCTCCAGCTTCACCCGCAGGCGGCTGACCAGCTTCTCAATCCGGGCGTCATCCACTTCGTCGATGTATTCTTCGCCCCACACCGCTTCCACGATCTGGTACTTGTCGCAGATTTTGTCCAGCCGCCCGTACAGCAGAAGCAGCAGCCGGAATTCCAGGTCGGTCAGCGTTTCCACCGCCACGCCATCCACCCAGACATGGCCCGAATCCGTATCCACCCGGACGCCGCGCTCCACGCCGGGGCGGGTCAGCGCCTTGCGCCGCACGAAGCGCGTCATGATCTCGCCCAACAGGGGCCGGGCCTCCGTATCGGCCTCGCCCGCGTAGGTCAGGCCGCGCTGGGTGAGCATGCGCACCGTTTGCGGCGGGAACGCGCCGCGCGTTACCGCCTCCACCAGCAGGGCCTTTTCCTCGTCGTCGATCTGGCTCCACAGCCGGTTCAGCTCCAGGAGCGTCTGGCGGTCGGCTTCCAGGGCCTGGCTGGCCAGCTCGAAAGCCTGCTGCTGGTACAGCTCCGGGGCGCCGCTTTCCACCTGCAGCAGCACGCGCACCACGGCCTGGATCAGGCCCGGGTGGCCGCCCGTCTGGCGCAGCACGAACGCCGCTTCCGGCGGGTCCAGGTGATCGCCCGCGGCCTGGAACAGCTCGGCGGCCATCTGGTGCGTATTTTCCGGGGAAAGCGGGCCCAGGTTGTACTTGCCGGATGCGAATAGTTCCGCAAATTCGGCCACATGCTCATTACGCCGGCCCTGGGACGGGGGCGTGGCCGTGGCGATCACGTAACTCAAGGCGGACTCGTACTTGTCCCGCAGGGCGCGCAGGTTGAGCAGGATGCGCGGCTCAAGGCCGTCCAGCACCTCATCGAACTCATCGAGCAGTAAAATCGCCCGGCGCTGGCCGTCCTCCACCAGCGCTACCAGGGCATTGTTGAAGGCCAGCGGCGGGGCGAAGTCGTTCGGGGGCTGGACGATCTGCGCGTACTGGGCGCTGACCGCCTCGCGCAGGGCGCCGTCGGTGTCCGGCAGGCTCTCCAGCACGGCACGCAGGGTGGCTTCAAAGAAGCCGCGCGGCGAAAGCTCCAGCATCCGGTTGCAGTCGATGTAGACGAACAGGGCCGGCTGCCCGCTCAACGCCTGGTACAAATGGTGCGCTTCGGGGGTTTGCAACTGGCGCAGCAGAGTGGATTTGCCGACGTTGCTCAGGCCGACCACGGCCACACACTGCCCATTGCCCAGCAAGTGCAGGATGGCCCGCAGGTCTTCTTCCCGGTAATGGGGCGCGTCGTGTGTGGTCATACGCTCGGTCTCAGCCAGGCAGCCGCGCGGCTGCCCTTAACTCTGGAGGATGCTGGATGTGATTCTAGCAGAAAACAGCCCGGCCCACGTGAAATCCGTTTGAATCCGGCACCAAGCAAGAGGCCGGGCCAATCGTCGGCCCGGCCCTGACCAGTCATGGTCGATCGTCCTGAGGCTGCCCCAGGCGGTGAAGGAACCGCTCAACCTGACCAGACTGCCCGATCTAGCCCATGCGCATCCGGCGGCTGATCACGATGATCGCGGCCAGCCCCAGCGCGGCCAACCCGGCCGTGAGCAGGCCGTTGACGCCGCCGCCATTGGCGAACCCGTCATCAAAGAGGCCGGTGCTGGGCAGCGCCGTCGCCACCGGGGCCACCGGGCCGGAAGGTGTGACGGTCACAAACCCGCCGCCCGGATCTTCCATTAGCTCGGGGGTGGGGGTTGCCAGCCCGCCGCCGCTGAGGATGCGGGCCAGGGCGGTCGCCGTCAGCTCAATCTGGCTGGCGTTCAGGCCGCCGCCGGCCACCAGGGTCGGCGTCATGAAGATTGGTACCTGTGTTTCCAGCACCACCACCGGTTCAGGCGTGGGCGTGTCCGTCGCGGTCGGGGTCGCGCTCGGGGTCGCCGTCCAGGAAGCGGCGGTCGCGGTGAGGTCACGGCTGACGGCGTTCTGGGTTTCGGTCAGCTCCAGGGCATAAGCCACAAACGTATTGGTGGCATACACCGCCGTGACGGTCAGCTCCACATCGGAGGGACCGGCGTTGCGCTGGATGACAAACAACAGGCCGATAATGCCCAGGCAGATCACCGCCGCCGCCACCGCGCCGAACAGGACAAAGCCCCGGTTCAGGCCGAAAATCGTCCGGCGCTCGCCGTCATCTGCCGGCTCGTCGCCGAACTGCGGCATGTCCTGGTCTTCGTCGCCCAGCTCGGCGCCGAATTCGTTCTCGAAGCCCCCCAGGGTGTCTTCTGCTTCATCGCCCCAGAGCGAATCGTCCCCGCCAAAGGGATCTTCCTCCACCCCAAACAGTTCATCTCTATCGCTCATTGCATTCTCCTTCACCGTGTGGGGGATGATGCCCCCGGCCTCCAGGGGCGGTTAACCCCGACCAAACAGCTCCAGGTTGACCAGCGGAACCGTGACCACGCGCCCACTGGGTAATGTTACTTCCGCCACGGGCAAATGCAACCCGTTTTCGATCTGGCGGGGGGTGCGTGGCAGGCGCGTCACCCGCGCGATGATCCCCATATACGGTTTGCGCGTGATCCGAACCTCCGACCCCACCCGCAGCGGGGTGTTGGCCGAAGGCTTGGGTGGCACCCGTTCCGGCGCGGCCGGGATGATCACCTCGGGGCGGTCGGGCAGCCAGCGATTGGGCGCCTGCGCGTTCAGCGACGCCTGCAGGTTCACATACGCCTCGAACACGTTGAGCGCCACATGATTCATCGGCTCGGTGCCAAATCCCTCTGTCAACATTATAGGGATTTTCAGCTTAAATGCGACTTCGCGCAAATCGGCGGGCATGCTGGGCGCGATCACCCCGCCCAGGCCCATCGTTTCCGCTTTGACCAGGGAGAGTTTGTCCAGCGGCTGCGGGCTGACGATCAGGGCGCCGCGCCAGTCCGTCGCCAGCTCATCGACTTCCAGGACGTTGATGCCGCCGCGCGGAGCCAGCTTGAGCATGCCCAGGTGCTGCTTGCCGTTGCCCCACACCCCCTGAACCAGCCCGCCGGTGGTTTCCAGCACCACGCCGCGGTTGGCCCGCACCGCGATCACCGTCCCGCGGAAGCCGGCGCGCACCACCTCGTCCCGGTACCCGGCCTGCAGCACCAGGCGGCCATCCACCAGGTCCTGGACGACGCCGTTGGCCGGGGCGCGCACCAGCGTGCCGCGCCGTTTCGTTTCGTCGCCGGCCAGCACATCGCCCTTGCGCACCACCTGGTCGGACTTCACGCGGATCAGGCGGGCCATCTGCGCGGGATCGTCGGTGCCCAGCGCGGCGCGCAGGTCCAGGACGATATAGCGCCCGGCCCGCACCCCACGCGCCACGACCTCCAGCGCGCCCACCAGCGCCCCTTCCTTCACCATGACCTCGCCCAGCACGTCGGGCGCCAGGAGCCGATCGCGCGTGATCAGCGTCATGGCCATGGTTGTCACCTGATCGGGATAATAGTCTGCCATCCTGAGCCTCTATGCCTGCTCATCCTACCCGAAATCGCGGCTGTCGCACCCTCACCCCGGCCCTCTCCCGGAGGAGAGGGAGCCTGCTCTGCGATAATGAAGAGTGCCGCCCTTGCCTGCCCTGGCGATTAACACCCCTCTAGCGGCGGAACAGCCCGCGCCGTTTGGCCGGCGCCGCCTCCGCGTCCGAATCGCGCAGCGCATCCTCCGGCCCGGGTTGCCCGGTGAGCCGCGCCGCCAGGACCGCCTCTTCCGCGGCGGAGTCCTGCTTTTCCGCTGACCGGCGGCGCAGGAACCCGAACGGGCCGCGCCGGCGACCGTCTCCCTCCGCGTCCGCCACTTCGATGCCCGATGCGGCGTCTTCTTCCGCCAGCACCTGTTCCGTCTCGCCGCCAAACGCCACCCGGCCCAGGTCTTCCCCGGCCACCTGCGAATCGTCGGCTTCATCGGCCCGGCGCCGGATCGTGCCCCTGGTTCCGGCCACCCAGCGCGGGTAGAGCCGGGCGCGCACCTCCGCATCGCGGGGCAGGGGCAGCGGGCGGCCGCGCGCGTCAAAGATCAGGCCGGCCACGCCGCCTTCCAGCGTCATCCGGATGTGGCTGCTGCTGCCAATCGTCAGCCCGCGCGAGAGGCTGACCTCCACCCGGGCCTGCTGGCCGGGCGGCAGCGGGTACGTCCACAGCGTCCCGGCGGCGACCTGCTTGCGCTCCACCTGGCCATCGGCCAGCCGGATTGTGACCTTCATCCCGCCACGCCCGATCTGGCGCACCCGGCCGCTGGCGCAGATCACGGAGCCGACCTTGAGCAGGTCGCGCTCGTCGATGATCTGGACCACGGCTTCCGGCTTGAGGTAGGCCAGCGCGCCCAGGGCCGGGATCAGCCCGGCGGGGTCCAGCCAGACCTCGGTCACGCCCACCGGCTGGATCGCGTCCAGCAGGATCAGGGCGGCCATCCCGGCATGCGGGGCGTTGGCCAGGGCCGCGCCGCTGCCAATAATCGGGTGCAGCGCCGGCATGTCCGTCCCCTGGATCGGCCACTTCGCGCGGGCCTGTTCCACCGCGACCCGCACCGCTTCGCGGGTCAGGGCGTATTCCAGCTCCAGTTCCTCAGCCGTCTGCGGCACGCTGCCGGGCCGCAGCGCCTTGTTGAAGGCGTAGGATGTGATCTCGGCGTCCGTGGCATCCCAGGTCAGCCAGCGCCGGAGGTTGCCGGGCGTGGTGAGGGCCAGCAGGTTCGTGGCGCTGTGCCCGATGCCCACATCGGTGCGGATGTTGACATAAGCGCGGTGCTGGATGGCGGCGGCCGCCACCGTGGTGGCGCTGCCCACATCCACAGCCAGCACGCCATCAGCGGCGGGCATACCGCGCGCCGGGCGCGTTGTCTCCCCCAGGTAGCGCACCAGGTTGGTGATGCTCTGCGCGGTGGGCAGGACGCCGATCGCGCTGAGCTTGCTCACCTCGTCAAAGCCGCCGCCGCTCTTCATCTTGAACTGGTCGTAGAGCGCCGCCAGCCCCTGCTGGGCAGAGCCGGGCGTTTCGTCCCCCAGGCTGGGCCGGACGTTATCCGCCACCACCAGATCGTCACACACGCCTTCCAGCAGGTCGCGCACCCGGTCCTGCAGGGCGCGGTTGCCGGCGTAGAGGACGGTGGGCTTCTTCGGGGTGATCTGCACCGCGCTGCGCACCACGCGCACCAGCTCCAGGATCGCCTCTTCCGCCCCGGCGTCCGTCCCGCCCACGATGAAGACCATGTCCGGCTTGCGGGCCAGCACGGCGTTGATCTGCTGCTCCTCTGTGCGCACGTCGGCCAGGGAGAGGGTATCCACCACCTCCACGTAGGAGCCGGCCAGCACGTACTGGGCGCTGGCGATGCTCACATCCGGCATCAGGCCGACGACGACCACCCGCAGCGGGCGACCGACGCTGGCCGTCGCCACGAACGCATCCACGCCGGAGCCGTCACTGGCCTCCGGGGTCAGCAGCTCCTTGCCGTCGCTGGAAACCAGCGCGCGGCCGGTGTGCTCGGCCATGTCGCGCAGGGCGCGGAACAGTCCGACCGCCACGTCACGCAGGGGGTCGTCAGCGGTGGTGCCGGTTTCGGCGCGGGCCACCAGGCGGTACGCGCCGTCGACCAGATCGATCAGCACCACCCGGGTGTTCACGCTGCCAAAGTCCGCCGCAATGATGGATTTAACGTCCTCGGTTGTGGCCATCGCTTACCGCACTCCGCTTTCCGCCGCACACAGCAGCCCGCCGGCCGCCACTAGCCCATCACCTGCGCCAGCAGGAACGCGATCCGCTCGCTGATGATGGACAGGCTGGAGAGAATCGCCCCCGCGTAGAGCGACGCAAACGTCACAATCAGGAAAATCTGGCCGAACGCGCCCGCCCAGCGCAGCGGCAGCGGCCGCACAATCTCGCCTTCCGGCCCCTTGAGCGCCAGGTACTGGAAGTAGAGGAGCGTCGTGATCGTGCCCAGGATGATGATCAGGCCGTTGACGAAGTTGTCGCCGATGGCCGCGCCGGTGGTGTAGACCTGCGGGATCAGGGTGCCGCTCACCGTCCCGACCAGGGCCACCGCCGTGCCGATGCCGATCAGGAAGGCCAGCCCCAGGTTGCCCAGGGGGGCCAGGGCCGGCACGGCTTTGAGCAGCAGCAGCAACCCGATCAGCAGCGGGATCAGGCCAAAGACCAGCTGGCCGGCCTGCGCGCCGGGTGCGAAGACCGTGCTGCGCAGCCAGGGCAGCAGCACGCCCTCCACCGCCACCACGGCGGTATAGGCCGCCGCCACCCCGACAAAGAGGTAGACGGTCAGCCGGTACAGGAAATTATCGGCCAGCAGGTAGCTGAAGATCAGGAGGGTGAGCACAAACCCGACCCACCCGGCGACGAAGTCAAGTGTTTGTGGGGTCACAGCTCTCGCCTCCGGCGCAACCAGCGCACGATGTTCACCACCGCGCCCAGCACGATCAGGGCGCTGGCGGCAAACGCGCCCAGCACCATGCTGTACCAGCGCGTCTCAAGCTCCGGCTGCTCCGGCAGCGGGATGATCGTCAGCCGTCCGCGGGCGTCGCGATCGCTGCCCTCGGCGCCCGGCGGCGGGCTGTCCGGGGCCGGCGTCGCCGTCACGAAGGTGCGCGGCGTCGGGCTGGGGGCCACAGTCGGCATCCGGGTAGCGACGGCGGTCGCGGTCAGGTCGTCAGCGGATGGGGTGGGCGTCTCCGTGGGGACCGCGGTCTCGGTCGGCGCGGGGGACGGGGTGGCGCTGGGCACGGGCGTGAGGGTCTCCAGCCCGGCCTGGCCGATCACGGTGGGATTGGCCGCCACGGCCGCAACCGCGCCGTCATCCGGTTCCTGCGGGGCGACGCTCAATGCGTCCGCCAGCACGCCGGTGTACTTGTAGGCGTCACGGTAGCCCGCCAGCAGGCCGATGAGCTGCCCGGATTGCAGGTAGGGGCGCGCCACCGGCTCCGCGCTGACGCTCACCGCCGCCGCCATCGGCAGCTTGATCGGGACGCCAACCTGCTCCACCCACTGCCGGACGTCTTCCCCGCGCTCGCCCAGGACCAGGATCAGGTCAAAGGCCATCTGCAGGAACTGCACGTCCAGCCCGGTCGGGTCGCCGGCCACATCCACCAGGAACAGGCCGCGGTTGAGCGCCCCGGTATCCGTGCTGGTTGCGGTCAGGGAGCGCAGCCCGACGATTCCGCCGGGCAGGTAAGGCAGGATCACGTAATCGTCCGGCATGGCCAGCGGCCGGGCCGGACGGCCCAGGCTCTGCAGGATGAACGCATCCTGGGCCAGGTCGGCCATCACGTTGCGGGCCTGCAGCACGCCCGCCGGGTTGGTGGAGATAATCACGGGCCGGACGCCGCGCACCAGCATGTGCGTCATCAGCACGTTGGTGAGCGCGTCCAGCTCGCCGGCGGCGGTGGGACCGTATTCAAACCCGACCAGCACCATAGCACCCGGTTCCAGGGCCTCAATGGCGGTGTCCAGCGTGCCGTGTACGGCGGGATCCAGCGTGGTTTCCGGCAGGCCGATCAGGCCGGAGACATCCACAAAGAAGGGCAGCACCAGGGCCGCGAGCAGGGCCAGCGTCACCACCACGCGCATCGGCTTGCGCCGGCTGCGGGCGCGGGCGCGGGTCGCCGCGTCGCGGATGCGCACGGCTTCCTCGGCATGGTCGACCGGGATCGGCCGGCCGTCTTCGTCCAGTTTGACTTCACGATCTTCGAGGCCGAGCAACACGGCCAGGGTCGCCACACGGGCCTGCTGGGCTTCGTCCAGCCGGGCGTCCAGCGCGATCTCACGCTGCCCGGCCACCTCCACCGCCACACTGGGAGCCAGGCTGTCCGGGATACCGGCCAGCAGATGGGCGGCGGCGGTCGGCTGCTGGGGGGCAGGCGGGGCCGCGCTGATGGCCTTTTCCGCGCGGGCGCGCAGGGCCTTGAGCCGGTCGCTGAGTTCCTCCAGTGGAGTTTCTTCCACGCCGAGCGCCGCGCGCGCAGCGGAGAACCCGCCGATCTGGGCCCCGGCCAGCCAGTCTGGCATCTCGGAGGTAGTCAGGGCTGGCGCGGGCGTTGCCGCCGGGGGCGCGCTTTCCGCCACGGGCGGCGGGGTCAGCGTCGCCTCCCGGATCAATTGCTCAAAGTCGATCTCAACATCATCCGGCATGAGGCCGGGCAGTTCGCCGGAGACGCCCAGCGAGTCCATCACGTCGCGCTCGCCCAGCTCCTGCTCGATCAGGCGCATGAAGTCGTCTTCACCCGCCCCTTCCAGCACCATGTCCGTAGAGACCGGCTGGCTCAGGTCAGGCCGCCAGGCAGGTTCTTGCGGCACCGGTTCCACATCGTCCAGCCAGTCCGGGATTGCGCCCGGCTCCAGCACTTCCGGCCCGGCGGCGGAGGGCGCGTACAGCTCGTCTTCCGCTTCAAGCTCGGCGAACCAGTTTTCAGGGGTATCGGTCAGCGGGACCTCGTCCGGGGCGGCCGGCTGCCAGCCCATGGCGGCCAGCGCCTCTTCCTCCGCCGGCGCCGCGAACCAGTCCGGCGCTTCCTCCGGGGTGACCGGCCCGGCGGCGGGCGGCGCGTACAGCGCGTCTTCCGCTTCAAGCTCGGCGAACCAGTCTTCGGGGGTGTCGGTCAGCGGGACCTCGTCCGGCGCGACCGGCCGCTGGCTCATCACGGCCAGCGGGTCTTCCGCTTCCACTTCCGCGAACCAGTCCGGGACCGGCTCCTCAGCCGGCGCCACTTCTGGCTCCGGCGCGCGCTCCGGGATGACCGGCTCGGCGGTCAGGGCTTCGACGGAAAAATCGCCCGCCTGCAGCCAGTCCGGCTGCTGGGCCGGGGCGCTGTCCTCCAGCCCCAGGTACCAGTCCGGCACAAATTCTGCGGCAGGCGCAGCCGGTTCTCCGGGCGCGGCTCCTTCTTCCTCCAGGGAGGCGAACCAGTCCGGCACTTCCTCGGCCAGGAGTTCTTCCGGAGATGGCGCGCGGGTTGCTTCTTCCTGCTGGCGCAGCCACTCGTCGTAGGAAAGCTCCGCCGGCGGTTCCTCCGGCTCGTTCAGGAGGTCTTCCGCGGCCATCACCCAGTCCGGCAGGGCTTCCGCGGGCTGGTCAGCGTCTTCAGGCGGCACGGCGTCTGCTGCTGCCGCGGCCTGTTCCTGGCGGTATTCGGCTTCCAGGGCGCTGCCCGCCAGCCATTCCGGCAGGGCGGCTTCCTCGGCAGGCAATTCCTCCGGCTCAGGCTCGGCGGACGGCGGTTCGGCCCCATCCAGCCAGTCCGGCAGGGCGTTTTCCGCCGGGGGGCGGTCTTCATCCAGATTGGCGGCGGCGCCTACCCAGTCCGGAATGTCGCTCTTGGGAGGCTCCGAGTCGCGGGAAATGCCGGCCATCCAGGGCAGCATGCCCGTGATGCCGCGCACATCCTCCGCGCTGGTGAACTCCTCTTCCTCATCATCCGCCGCCCACACCTCGCTGGAGGGTACCGGGTCCCGCACGGCATTCGAGACGGGAACCATGGGCTGCGTATCCCGGATGCCGGGGGCGGGCGTGCCGCCGACGTCCTTCAAAAAGGCAAACGGGTCGTCTTCGGCCGGGGTGGCCGCGTCTTCCGGTTGTGAGTCATCGTCCGCCAGGGGATGATCCCGAAGCCATTCCGGGATGCCGTCATCCTCCGGGGGTATGTGACGGTCGTCCACCATATCCGTCTACTCCCGATAGCCGGGGTCCTGCCCCAGCAGCACACGTACACCCGCCGTGGTGACACCCAGCGCGATCCCGATCAGCAGCCCGCGCGCGCCCGCCGCGGCGGGCACCGTGCGAATCCAGCGGCTGACGTCGTTGAACAGGCCCAGCCCGGGCAATTCCAGCCAGCCGATCAGGACGATCAGCAGCGTGATCACGAACAGCATCCCGGGCCAGGTCACGCGGTGGCGCAGCAGGCGCACCGCCGCGTACACCAGGAAAAAGACCAGCATCCCGGCCAGCGCGCTTTCTACAGAAACCTGTACCGCGCTGAAGAGGAAGCCGCTGAGCGTGAAGTCCGGCAGGACGCCCAGGCGCTCCACCGTCACCAGCAGGATCACGGCCAGGGCCGCAATGAAGAGCACCAGGCTGTACGGCCAGCCCGGATCGCCGTTCAGCACCCGGCGCAGGTGGACCCACAGCAGGTTGATTACGCCCACCAGCACGGCCACCGCGCCCACGATGACGACCAGTTGAACCAGCGCGGCAGCCACCGGCCCCAGCGGCGACCCCGGGAAGAGGCCCACCAGGGTGATCAGCCCGAGGCCCAGCACCAGCGCCGAAGAAAGCACCGCCATCACACGCCGCATCGGTTAGCGCCTCCGCCGCCGCATCTTGACCAGGTAATAAATGCCGATCGCCAGGAATGCGACCGCCAGTCCAATCGCGATCTGGACGAACCACTCGCGGATAAACGTAAAGGCCGCCACCAGCACGATCGCGGCGATCGCCAGCCAGCGCAGCACGTCCTGGGCCAGCACCTGGCTGAGGGCCAGCGCGCCAGGCTGGCGGGGCAGGTACGCCCCGGCCACGTACAATTCCTCGCCCAGCAGCGGGCGCTGGGACATCACCCAGCCGACCGCCTGCCCGTCAAGCTGGTCGCTCTGGGCGAAAAACGCCTGGTCGTAGCGGGCGGCAATATCGCCGATAAAGGCCAGCTCCGGGCCGAACGAACCGCCCAGAATGCTGACGTTGGCATCTTCATCGGCGGCGGCTCCGCTCACCCCGGCGGCGAAGGCCAGCGAGCGCGGCCCCTGCGGGTACCAGCGCACGGCGGGCATGCGGAAGCCCTCCACCTTTTCGCGGCGGCGGTACGCCCGGATCAGGGTGCCCTGGGCCAGCCCCAGCGCGGTTGGATCGGCCACCGTCACCAGCGGCAGGTGGCTGGCGACCGCCGCGCGCTCCGCCAGCGGGTAGAGCAGGTCGGCCACCGCCAGCGCCGAGACGGTTGATTCCAGCCCCAGGCCGCTGCCGCCGAACGACACGTGCACCGGCCGCTCGCTTTCCACCGCCTCGCTCACCAGGGTGGGCATCTCCTGGTAAGCGGGAATCGGCCGCAGTGCCAGGTCAAGGCGCCGCTGGCGGCGCAGCACCGGGGCCAGGATCGCGATCAGGACAAACGCGGCCAGCAGCACCAGCAGCGTGAATACACTCGTCAACGGGTCCATCCGGAGGCCCTTCCTCGTCCAGTACCGGCGGTGGTGAGGGCGAAGCCAGCTGCGCGCGCAGCCAGGCGACGTTGGCCGGGTCTTCCAGCAGGGTAGCCCAGCGCGCCACCGACTCCGCCGGGAAGAAGACGCCCAGCGCGGGCTGGGCCACGTACAGCGCCTGCGCCCCCAGCGGGCTGAGCGGCTCGGCGGCTTCCAGCAGGGCGGCCGCCAGGCCATCCAGCCCCCAGCCGCGCAGCCGCGCCCCCCATTCCGGCAGGCGCGCTTCCCAGCGCTTCCGCCAGTCAGTGCGATCAGGTTGGCTGTTCATTGCGTGCTCAGTATAGCACAGGGCTACATCCCGCAACAGCAGTGCCGTGGTACCGGGTGGGCCGGGGTGGGCGGCGGAGGAAAGGCTTTCTCACCGCAAAGATCGCAAAGGGAAACAGAAAGGGCGCAAAGGGTTATTTATGGTAAGCGGTTGGCGGTTAGCTTCTGGCCAACCGTTAACCGCCAATGGCCTTTCTTTGCATCCTTGTTGTTGACTTTGCGATCTTTGCGGTTCGCTTTTTTGTCGCGCTACAGCGTCAGCAGGTAGGCGGTGAGATCGGCGATGTCCTGCGGAGACAGATACGACTCGTAAGCGTCGAACATGCTCACATGGTAGCCGCTCACCACGTAGTGGGTGGGATGCAGGATGCTGTCCTGGATGTACTGTTCCGGCGTCATGGCCGCGATGCGCTCCGGCGCGTGGGCCGCGATCCCGGCCAGGTTGGGCGCCAGGCTGAAGCCGACGGCGTCCAGCACGACCTGGTGGCAGGCCGCGCAGGGCGGGGCGCCGTTCACGCTCGTCCGGAAGATCTCCGCGCCGCGCGCAGAGTCGCCGCTGACCTCCGGCTGCGCCTGGACAGCCAGGCCCGTCACCTGGGTGAGCAGCGCATTGACGCCGGAGCAACCCGTCAGGGCCAGCATCCCGCACAACAGGGCGGCGTATACAACAAGTCTGGTTTTCATGGTGTCTTTTATCCCCTCGCTGAACAGCGCAGGCGGATCCGGTGAATGGATCCGCCTGCGAGATGCGTTCAGTCCATCCGGTTTGCGGCCGGGACTACATCCCCAGCTTGAGCACGCCGCCCGTCATGCCGGGGCCCAGCGGGATGGTGCCGAAGCTGACGTACAGCGCGCCATCCGGGCCTTTGGCGATCCCGAACGGGGCAGGCAACCCTTCCGCCACCGGGGTGGCGCCGGAAGCGTCCACCGTGATGACGCGGCCCGGGCCGGGGCCGGCCTCACCGAAGATGACCAGCTCGACCGCGTACAGGGTGTCGCCATCCAGCAGGATGTCGCTGACGGCGTTCAGGCCGGCGTAGGTGTGTACCAGCGCGCCGCCCGACCAGTGCTCGATCTTGGCCGCGCCGGGGGCCAGCCCTTCACCGAGGAAGCCGATGTACAGGTCGCCGTTCTCCGCTACTTCGACGGAGGTCGGCACCGGGTTATCCGGCCAGACCGCCACGACCTGCAGACCGCCCGCTTCCGTCCAGGACAGCAGGTCGTTGCCGCCCGCGTCGGTGATGTACAGCGTCCCGTCCGCGCCGAAAGCGATGTCCGAGACGTTGCTGTCATAGCCATTGCCGTCCGGATCGTTGGCGTTCTCAAAGCCCTGCAGGTTGATCACACGCCGCGCGCGCAGGGTCGCCGCGTCCAGCTCAACCACCGAGTCGCCCCAGAATGCGCCGAACGTCCCGGCGCCGCTGCCGCTGAAGATTACCCACAGCGCATCACCGTGCGGAATGGCGCGGTAGACGCCGAGCGTCTCCATGGCCATGGCGTAGCTCGGCAGGCCCGCGACCGCATCGGCCACCGTGCCGTCAGTTGCCACGCTGATGACCCGCCCGGTCATGCCCAGGCCGACGGTTGATTCGCCTTCCGGGCCGGGCAGGGTCATCTGCACCTCGCCACCCTTACCGGCATCGGCGATGAAGAGCGTGCCGCTGGCGTCAAACGCCAGGCCACGCGGCGCACCGAGATCGGCAATCACCACCGTGCCGGGCAGCGGCGGGCCTTCCTGGGCGCTGATCGGCGCCGCCAGGGAGACCAGAACAAGACAGACAATGACAAGAATCCCCTCTTTACGAAACATGTAGTGCTCCTGTGTGTGCTACCGAACAGTAAATTTCTCTACAACAACGATGTCTGCACTTGCTTCTACTAAATGAAGTACCAGGCTCGCGCTCCTCATTTGCCGGCGTGCTGGTGGCCGGCAACGCTTACTGTCTCCTTCATTTCAGATAGTATATATCCTATTTAAGAATAAAATGAATGAGAGAAAAGATGAGAGTATCATGAGAAATAGCGAGTTATGAATGTTGAGTTTTGAGTTTAAGTGCTATGGGACCAGGGAAGATCGGGGGCTGGTGCGGTGCAGGAGAGGAGCGCAGGCATGATCGACTGGTTGGGCGCGCCGGTGCGGGGCGTGGT
>CAZGYW010000003.1:0-21537 GCA_964530495.1 uncultured Anaerolineae bacterium | reverse complement strand
GCCATGAACAGCATGGCCTGCAACTGCGTCTCCATCCCCCCGGTCGCATAGGCGCTGAAGCTGTAGTTCGTGCCCAGCAGCAGGAGCGCGAGCAGCGCGGCGCTGTCATCCACGATGTGGCGGGCTGCCCGCCAGGTCAGGGTCAGCGTCCCGACAAAACACAGCAATCCAACCGCATACGAGAATTCCACCGCTGGCAGCCCCAGCCGGTGCGGGATCGCCATCAGCAGCACCCACAGGAAGTTGGTGTAGCCTTCCACCGGCGGCTCGTTCAGGTTCCAGGTCGGGCCGAAGCCCTCCGCCAGGTGGCGGGCGTAGCGGAACGAGATGAACGCGTCATCCTGGATGAAGCGGTTGGCATAGGCCAGGGCCGTCAGGGCCAGGATCAGCAGAAAAGCGGCGAAGCGCGGCTGGCGCCGCACGGACTCAGACAGGGTGCGCATCGATCGTCTCTGGGAGCGATGAGGACTGCTGGCCAGTATAGTGGTTCCCCGGGTAAGCGCAATAGCCCGGCCCGGATTGGAAGCGGATGAGAAATCGCGCGGGGCAAGCGGCCGGTCTGGTATAATCCGGGGCAGATCACCTTCCACTGGTAGCGTTTCGTTGGGTTGTTAGCGGATGGAGACACTGACTATGGCCGACAAAATCAAGAAGACCGAGCAGGAATGGCGCGCGCAGCTCACCCCGGAGCAGTACCGCGTCCTGCGCGAAAAAGGCACCGAGCACCCGTTCACGGGCGAATATGTGGACAGCAAGGCGGACGGCACGTACGTGTGCGCGGCATGCGGGCAGCCGCTGTTCCGCTCCGATACCAAGTTCGATAGCGGCTCCGGCTGGCCGAGCTTCTGGGACGTGGTCGAGGCAGGCAATGTGGAGCTGCACCGCGACCTCAGCCACTTCATGATCCGGACGGAGGTCACGTGCAGCCGCTGCGGCGGGCATCTGGGCCACCTCTTTGACGATGGCCCGCAGGAGACGACCGGCCTGCGCTACTGCATCAACTCGGCGTCGCTGGCCCTCAAGCCGGACGAAAAGAAGTAGTGTTGAGTTTTGAGTGATGAGTTTTGAGTTGAAAGACAAACAGGGGCATTGCAGTGCAGGCAGGATGCCCCGGCCGACATAGCGGCGAATTCAACACTCAAAATTCGTCACTCAGCATTCGCGAAGAAGTAGTGTTGAGTTGTGAGTGATGCGTTTTGAGTTGAAAGACAGAAGGGGCATTGCTTTGCAGGCAGGATGCTCCATCGGATATTGCAGCTAACTCAAAATTCAAAATTCAACACTCAGCATTCGCGAGCGAAGCGAGCGCTAAATGTTGCGTGTGGGGCTGGACCTGATCAGCATTGACCGCGTGGAGCGCGCCCGGGAGCGATTCGGGGCGCGCTTCTACGATCGTTTCTTCACCCCGGAGGAGATCGCCATCTGCAACGGGCAGGCCCTCCACCTGGCGGCGCGCATCGCGGCCAAGGAAGCCGCCGCCAAGGCGCTCGGCTGCGGGATTGGCGACGTGGGCTGGCGGGAGCTGGAGATCGGGCGGGACGAGCGCCAGCGCCCGATCCTGCGCCTGCACGGGCAGGCGGCGGCGCTGGCCGCCGCGCTCGGCCTGCGCGAGTGGGAAGTCAGCCTGACCCACGAGGGCGACAAAGCCGCGGCGGTCGTCGTCATGCAGGGGTAGGGGGGGCGAGTCAGTTGTAGTCATCAAGGAGACATCATGAGCTTTCAAACACCGATTACCGTTGCTAAGGCCATCAGCGCCATACAGGCTAACCAGTACGTCTTGCCTGCGATTCAGCGTGAGTTTGTGTGGAAGAGCGAGCAGATTGAGAAACTATTCGATTCGCTAATGCGCGGATATCCCATCAGTTCTTTCCTGTTCTGGAAGGTGGAGCCGGAGAGACTGGGTGAGTTCCAATTCTACCGTTTCATGGATCGCTACCACCAGCGCGACTACCAGCACAACGAAGCGATCAACCTTGTTGGGCAGCAGAGCGTAATTGCCGTTCTCGATGGCCAGCAGCGCCTGACAGCGCTCAATATCGGCCTCAAAGGCACTTATGCTGAAAAGTTACCGTACTATTATTGGTCGAGCGATTGGGCTTTTCCGAATCGGCGGTTGTTCCTCAATCTGCTCAGTGCCCCGCCGGAAGACGACATCGAATTTGCCTACGAGTTCAAGATGCTGCGCGAAGATCAAATGACACCGGAAACGGTCACCGATGACCGCAAATACTGGTTTCCAGTAGGCAAGGTGCTGGATTTCCGGGAAATGAATGAAGTCTACGATTACTGCATCGATCACGGTCTGATCGGGGAGAACATAAAATTCCCATCAAAAGCACTGGTTACGCTATGGAAGACAATCACTCAGGATCTAGTAATCAATTACTTCCTGGAAGAAGAACAGAACCTCGATAAAGTGCTGAATATCTTCATCCGGGTGAATTCGGGTGGTACGCTTCTCAGCTACTCCGATATGTTGCTCTCCATAGCGACAGCACAATGGCGGGAACGCGACGCCCGCGAGGAAATCTACGAATTGGTGGACAGCCTGAATGCAGTAGGCGAAACCTTCAATTTCAACAAGGACTTCATCCTGAAGGCTGCACTCGTGCTGGCCGACCTTCTGGCGATTGAATTCAAGGTAAACAACTTCAACCGTCAGAATATGTTGGCAATTGAACAGCAATGGGAGGGGATCGCGCGTGCATTGCGCCTGACCGTCAAATTGCTGGCATCATGGGGCTACAACCGCGAGACGCTGATCTCGAATAATGCAGTTATTCCGTTGGCCTACTATCTGTACAAGAAGGGCATGCCCTCAGGGTTCGTGGAATTGCCAAAGTATGCCGAAGATCGCGACAAGATGCGGCGTTGGCTTACTGTTGCCCAGCTCATGCGTACATTTAGTAGCCAACCGGATTTGTGTTGCGGCGCATCCGAGGTGTGCTAGTAGAGACAATGAACGGCTTCCCGGAAGATGCCATCTACGACGCGTTGCGTGCTACGGCGAAGACGATGACATTCGATATGGCCCAGATCGATGGCTTGCTGGGTTATCAGTACGGACAGTCATATACATTCAGCGTGCTAGCCCTGCTGTATCCCTGGCTCAAATTCGATCATCACTTCCATATTGACCATATCTTTCCGCGGAGCATGTTCAAGGAACGCGAATTGGAGCGACGAGGTATTCCGCGCGAACGATGGCATGAATGGTTGGACCACAAGGATGACTTGGCTAATCTCCAATTGCTGGAAGGGTTAGTGAACCAGAATAAGCTGGATAGAGAGTTCGAAGAATGGCTGCAATCTTCACAGCAAAAGAACCATGAGCTCGAGGTGTACTGTGAGCGGCATTTAATCCCGACTGTCGATCTCTCATTTGAGAATTTTCCGGAGTTTCTGGCTGCCCGACAGGAACTGATTCGTGCTCGCTTATCTGAGATACTGAGAGTTAGCAGTCGTTGATCATTCGTTGAGAAGGCAAATTGGGATTAAGCACGATGAAGGCGCGCTGTTGACACGTTCTCCACAGTGATTTCACCCATTGTCCTGGACTTGGTCACGTGATCTGGGAAACGCGCGCTCGGCCTGCGCGAGTGAGAGGTCAGCCTGACGCACGAGGGCGACAAAGCCGCGGCGGTCGTCGTCATGCAGGGGTAGCGGGGTGCCCTTCACTCCTGAGACGCCGAGCCCTCACGCCTTGCCGCGCCCGGACTCGACCAGCGCCGGGATGAGCATGGCCAGCAGCGCCACGCCGAAGGCGGCCAGGCTCAGGAAGAAGCGGGACGGCCCCGCCCCGCTGATCACGGCGTCCAGGGTCATGCCGTAGTGGGTGATGGCGCGCGCGTAGGCCCCTTGCAGACCAAAGGCCAGCGTCAGCAGGCCGAGCGTGGCCCACGCGGCACGCAGCCCCTGGGCCAGCCCTTCCGCGATCACGGGATTGAGGCGCAGCCTGTCCAGCAGGGCGTCCAGGCTGTAGTGCAGGACCATGCCCAGCGCCGCCAGCGCCGCGCCCGCCACCCACACCGGGCTGATCAGCAGGGCGGCGATGGCCGCCGCGCCGCGCTCGGCGGCGGGGGTGGTGATCACGCCCATGCCTGCCGCGGCGGTGATCAGCCCGGTGGCGAGCATCACCAGCCCGGCGGTCAGCGCCAGCGCGGACGCCGCCCAGGCGCTCCAGCCCGGCAGGCGCGGCCCACCCCAGCGGGCCACGAACAATCGCCCCAGGGCGACCCACGCCCCCAGCACGGCGCTGGCCGCCAGCGGCCCGGCGATCAGGATGAACTGCTCCAGCATGGTTATTCCGCCAGGGTTTGCACCAGCGCGCGCAGGGCGTGCCGGTAGTCCGCGCCGATACCGACGCCGCCAAAATCAACGCGCGGAGCGCGGCGCAGGTCATCCGGCACGGCGGCGGACGCGACCTGGGCCACCACAATCGGCTTCCTGTGCGCGCGGAAGTACGTCCAGGCAGCGCGCGCGGCGGCATCGTCCAGCAGCGCGCCGCTGAGGATCACCAGCAGGCGCCGGCAGTCCTCCAGGGCGGGATGCACGCCGCCGGCCCAGGCGATGTCACCGTTCTCGGCGCGGGGCAGCCAGGTGGGAATCCCCATGTTGTTGAGGTCGCTGGCCAGCCGGTGGGCGAAGGGCGCGTCGGCAGCGGCATGGGCGATGTACGTGGCCGCCACGGCGCGGGCCGGGCGGCTGGCCGGGTGCTTGCCCTCGCCATCCGCCACCGCCACCCGCACGGCGCTCGGCTTCTTGAGCGCGGCGTGCGCGTCCGTGCGGCCCATGCGGAACACGGTCGTGCCGCACACGGGGCAGAAGCCGCGCGTGCCGGGCGTGCCTTTGCGCGTCCAGACGGGCTGAGGGTCTTCCATCTCAACCGTGTCGCGGCAGCGCACGCAGTAGGCTTCTACCGGGTCCAGGTCTTCGTCGTCGTGGTCGTGAGTGTCGTCAAAATCGGTCATCGGTCGGTCATCCGGAGGGTGCAGAATCGGCTATGGCTGCGGATTATACCCGCGCCGGCCGCTGCGCCAAGCGCGAGGCGAAGAACCTTACCGCCAAGACGCCAAGGACGCCAAGAGAAACAGTGATCAGATAATCGCCAGACGACCCCGGCACGTACAGAGCGACCAGGCTGCTGGAGGAGTATCGATAGAATTCCTTTTTGCTTTTCCTGGCGTCCCTGGCGTCCTGGCGGTTAGATGATGCCTGTCTCAAGGCAAACAGCGATTCCGGCGACGTGGCGGTTACAACAAAAAATGGAGGCGCGCCTGACCTGCAGGACGGCCTCCATTCAGTGATGTATCTCTCTCGTTGCCGCGAGCTGCACGGCGCGTCAGCGGGGCGGGTTGCCCGTTTAACGCTTGGTGTAGGTCGGGGCCTTGCGGGCGCGCTTGAGACCGGGCTTCTTGCGTTCCTTGACGCGCGGATCGCGGGTCAGGAGGTCGCCTTCGGCGCGGAGCGTACCACGCAGGTTGGGGTCCATCTTGACCAGGGCGCGGGCCAGGCCCAGGCAGATCGCGTCTGTCTGGCCGTTCACGCCGCCGCCGTTCACGTGCACGGTGACGTTCATAGCCTTGTCCAGGCCGGTCGCGATCAGGGGTTCCATCACGCGCTTGAAGTCACCTTCGCGGGAGATGAATTCTTCCGCGGGCTTATCGTTGATGACCATGCTGCCGGTGCCGCCGGGGTAGATGCGCACGCGGGCGGTTGATGTCTTGCGGCGGCCGACGCCTTCATAATACTGTGTTGACATAACTTAGTCCCCTAGCCTCCCAGTTCCAACGTCTTGGGCTGCTGCGCGTCATGCGGATGCGTCTCGCCCGCGTAGACCTTCAGCTTCCTCAGCATCTGGCGACCCAGCGCGTTCTTGGGAAGCATCCCGCGCACGGCCAGTTCGATCACCTGCGCCGGGTCCTTCTTGAGCAGGACCTTCAGCGTGGTTTCCGTCAGGCCACCGGGGTAGCCCGAATGACGGTAGTACTTCTTATCTTCCAGCTTGTTGCCCGTCACATGAATACGGTCCGCGTTGATGACGATGACAAAGTCACCGACGTCAACATTGGTCGCATAGGACGGCTTGTGCTTGCCCTTGAGGATAATCGCGATTTGCGAGGCGAGACGCCCAAGCGTTTGCCCTTTGGCGTCCACCACCCACCACTCGCGTTCAACCTCGGCGGGTTTGGTGACATAGGTGTTTATGCGCATGTTGCCACTCCACATCGGTGCGGGGCGTCTCACAGCCCGCTTAGTACTCAACGTCGACCAGCGTTAACCCGTGCGGCGGGGCGCTGGGCCCGGCCCGGCTCCGGTCCGCGGCAGCCAGCGCCGCCGCAAAAGACTCACAATCCATCGCGCCGCGTCCCACCTCCACCAGCGTGCCCATGATGCTGCGCACCATACGCTGCAAAAAGGCGTTGGCGGTGATGGTATACCGGCAGATCTCGCCCGGCGCGTCCCACGAAAACTCGGAGCGCGCCACCCTGCGGATCGTGCTGGCCGTGCCCGCGTCGCGCGGCGGCTGCCCGAAGGTGGCGAAGTCGTGTTCGCCGGGGAGCAGCGCCGCTGCGCAGGTCATGGCCGCCCTGTCCAGCGGGGCCTTAATCTGCCACGCTTCGGCGTCCCACAGCGGCTGCCGGATGCGCCGCTCGTAGAAACGATAGGCGTAGGTCCGGCTCCGGGCACTGTAACGGGGGTGGAAGCCCGGCGGGGCCGCTGCGATGGCCTGCAGCGCGATATCGGTTGGTAAGTTGGCGTTCAATGCCCTCAGGAGGGCATCCTTCTCATGCCGCCAGGTGATGTCAAAGGCGATCACCTGACCGCTGGCGTGAACCCCGGCGTCGGTCCGACCGGCGCCGAGAACGGTGACTGGCTGCCCGGCAACCCGCTGCAGCGCGGCTTCCAGAGCGCCCTGGATGGTGGGGGTGCCTTCCGCCTGGCGTTGAAACCCGGCGTAAGCGGCTCCCCGGTAGGCCACCACGGCGCGGAAGCGCTGCATCACGGGCCGGCCCGGCCGAGCCTAGTCTTCGGTCGGACGGTCCACCAGCTCCAGCAGCACCATCTCGGCAGCGTCGCCGTTGCGGGGGCCGAGCTTGTACACGCGAGGGTACCCGCCGGGCCGTTCCGCATAGCGCGGGGCCAGGGTGTCAAAGAGCTTCTGGACGATGTCCCGGTTGTTCAGGCGGGCCTGGGCGATCCGGCGGGCATGCACGCCCCGGGCCGCGTCGCCATCCGCACTGCGCTTGGCCAGCGTGATCAGCTTCTCCGCCTCGCCGCGAATGGCTTCCGCCTTGGCGCGGGTGGTCGTGATCCGCTCGTGCTGGAACAGCTGATTCATCAGGGTACGGCGCAGAGACCGGCGATGGCCTGTGCTGCGGCCGAGTTTCTTTCCTGCTACACGATGTCGCATAGTGTCACTCTACTTTTGAGAACCTGCGCCAGGGCGCGCAGCGAACTAGGCTTCTTCGGTATCATCTACCGGGTAGTTCTTTTCCTTGAGCTTCTGCTTCAGCTCCGTCAGCGACTTTTCGCCAAAGTTGCGGATGGCCAGCATCGCATCCTGGCCGCGATCCAGCATCTCCAGCACTTCGCCGACGTTGGTGATGCCGGTGCGCTTGAGGGAATTGAAGACCCGCACGCTGAGGTCCAGCGTTTCGATGGGCAAGTCGTACAGTTCGGGCCGGGTGCTTTCCACCGGCTCTTCGATCGGCTCCGGCTCCAGGAACGACTCTGCGCTGACGCCGGCAATCACCCGCAGTTGGGTCATCAGGTACTGCGCGGCCTGGCTCATCGCTTCCTGGGGACGCAGGGTGCCGTCGGTCCAGATTTCCAGCACGAGCCGGTCATAGTTCGTGTGCTGGCCGACGCGCATCTGCTCCACTTCGTAGTTCACGCGGCGGATCGGGCTGTAGATCGCGTCTACGGGCAGCTCGCCGATCGCCAGGCGTTCCCGGTTTTCCACCGGGGTGTAGCCCCGGCCGGTGCTGGCCGCAAACTCGAAATCGAGGCGCGTGTCTTCGCTATCGGCCGTGAACAGGTACAGATCAGGGTTGATGATCTCGACTTCCGGCGGGCAGTTGATGTCCGCGGCGGTCACCACGCCGGCCCCGCGCACTTCCAGCGTGAGGTGCGCCGAGTCGACCTCATCCAGCTTCAGGCGAACCTGCTTGAGCTGCATGAGAATCTGGGTCATGTCTTCGCGCAGGCCGGGCACGGCGTTGAATTCGTGGGGGACATCCGTCACCCGCACCGAATAGATCGCAGCGCCGGACAGGGACGCGAGCAGGACACGCCGCAGGGCATTCCCGATCGTGATCCCGTAGCCACTCTCCAGCGGGGCGATGATAAACCGCCCGTACTTCTGGGTGTTGGCGGCTGGTTCGATTTTTGGCAGCTGCAAGCTGCTACTGGTATTGCTCGTCAAGGAACCCCCTCCTCCGCTTAAGCTGAGGCTCTGGGTACCGAGGGGTGGGGGCACGAAGCCCCCCACCACCGGTTGCGTTTAGCGTGAATAGTACTCGACGATCAACTGGTCATTAATCGTCAGGTCGATGTCGCTGCGCTCCGGCCGCCGCAGGACGATGCCCTTGAGGTCGGTCGCATTCAACTGCAGCCATTCCGGCACGGGCGCGCGGTTTTCCAGCGCGCTGCGCAGCTCGCGGAAATACGGGCGCTTGCGGCTACCCTCGCGGACCTCAATGACATCATTGGGGTCAACCAGGTAGGAAGCGATGTTGGTCCGGCGACCGTTAACGGTAACATGACCGTGGCCGACGATCTGGCGGGCGTGGGCACGCGATTCGGCGAAGCCGAGGCGGTACACGGTGTTATCCAGGCGCGATTCCAGGATCGACAGCAGGTTGGAGCCGGTCAGACCGGGGCGCTTCAGCGCTTCACGGAAATAGCGGCGGAACTGGCGCTCCAGCACGCCGTAAACCCGGCGCGCCTTCTGCTTCTCACGCAACTGACGGTGGTAGTCTGACGCGCGTCCACGGCGGAACTGCGCATCGCGGCCATGCTGGCCGGGGGGATATGCACGCCGTTCGAAGGAGCACTTCGGCGAAAGGCAACGAGAGCCTTTGAGGAAGAGCTTTTCCCCTTCACGACGGCAGAGTTTACAAACTGGGCCACTTGCTAGTGCCATGTTGTTCGTCATCCTCCGCACTGGGCAGATATCAAAATTGTGAATTGGCGCCCCGGCCGCAACGGCCGATGACGCCCGGGCCAGGCAATCCTGGCCTCCACGCCTCGCGAGTTAACGCTTAGACGCGGCGCTTCTTGGGCGGGCGGCAGCCATTGTGCGGGACCGGGGTGACGTCTCTGATCGAACGCACCTTGATGCCGCTGGCCTGAATGGCGCGGATGGCCGCTTCCCGGCCCGGGCCGGGGCCTTTAACAATCACATCCACCTCTTGCAACCCATGTTCCTGAGCAGTGGTGCTGGCCTGTTGGGCCGCCAGACGGGCCGCGTAGGGGGTGCTCTTGCGGGAGCCCTTAAAACCGGAAGTCCCGGCCGTGGCCCACGAAATCACGTTCCCCTGCTGGTCCGACATGCTCACGATGGTATTGTTAAAGGTGGCATGAATGTGAGCCTGGCCGTATGGGATATTCTTTTTGACCTTTTTAGGGCCACCACGACGTACGACTTTTCGACTACGTCCCATGCCTCATCCTACCTTCGCGTTGGTTTCGGTTGTTGATGCAAAACGGCGTTTTGCCCGGCCAGCCACTGGCGACCTGCGTGGCGGGTTGCCCCATCTTTTCAGATCAACAGGACGTGAGATGCACGCCCTGTCGGGGAAACCCTGTGGTTGTCGCCAGCCAGTTAGCGGGGCAGAGCTGCCGATCGCGAACTACTTCTTCTTGGTGCCACGCCGCCGCCCACGCCCGGCCACCGTCTTCTTGGGGCCTTTACGGGTGCGCGCGTTGGTCTTGGTGCGCTGGCCGCGGACCGGCAGGTGATTGCGATGCCGCAGGCCACGATAGGCGCCGATTTCGCCGAGGCGCTTGATGTTCATCGTGACTTCACGGCGGAGGTCGGCTTCGATCCGGTACTTGGTGATTTCCTGGCGGAGGGCCGCAGTTTCGGCCTCCGTGAGGTCCTTCGTCCGGGTATCCGGGTTCACGCCTGCCGCTTCGACAATACTCTGTGCCCGCGTCGGGCCAACACCGTACAGGTACTGGATGCTGATGATAACCCGCTTGTCGCGGGGCAAGTCTACACCTTGAATACGCATGCGACCTTAGTCCTCAGTTTATCCCTGACGCTGCTTGTGCTTGGGGTTTTCGCAAATCACCATGACTGTGCCATGGCGCTTGATGACCTTACACTTCGGGCAGCGCCGCTTGACCGACGTTGCTACTCTCATGGTAAATCCCCTGTTGCGATTCTTGTCCATCCAGCAGACACGAAGCTACATTCTAGCAGAGAATGGCCCCTGAGTCTAGGGGGCTGTCAGGACAATTGCTTCGTCTTCAGTAATTGCGATGGTGTGCTCAAAGTGCGCACACAGCGAGCCATCCCGTGTCACAACTGTCCAATGGTCATCCAGCATCCGGGTCTCCGGACGCCCGGCGTTGACCATCGGTTCCAGCGCGTAGGTCATGCCCGGCCGGAGCAGCACACTCCGCCAGCCATGCGCCGCCGCGCGGCGCGGCCACCAGTTCGGGATCTGGGGGTCTTCGTGCATCTGGCGCCCGACACCGTGCCCGGTGTATTCGCGCACCACACTATAGCCGTGTTGTTCCACATGTCTCTGAATGGCCCGGGAGACCTCGCTGCTCTCCACCCCGGCCCGGCTGGCCCGGATGCCGATCCACAGCGCTTCCTCCGTGACCTCCAGCAAGCGCTGGACGGTCGGGGTGATGTCCCCCACCGGGTAGGTCCAGGCGGAATCGGCCACAAAGCCCTGGTAGATCGTCCCGCAGTCCAGGCTGATGATTTCGCCTTCCTGCAGGATCCGGTCTTCGGACGGGATGCCGTGCACCAGCTCGTGGTTGATGCTGGTCGTCACGGTGGCGGGGAACGGGTACGGGCTGCCGGGCGGGTAGCCCAGGAACGCTGCCGTGCCGCCCGCCGCGCGGATCACCTCCGCGGCGATGGCGTCCAGCGCCGCCGTGCTCACCCCCGGCCGAATCGCATCCCGCATGGCCGCCAGCGCGCGCGCGTTGATTACGCCCGCGGCGCGCATGATCTCCAGTTCTTCGGCCGTCTTCAGATGAATTGCCATCCTGCTCACACTTTCCTGCCCGCCGAACAGACCCTACTCCAGCCCCTGAAGGGCACTCAGCACCTCGGTCGTGACCTGTTCGATCGGTTTTTCCGCGCTAATCTCCACCAGCAGGCCCTGCGCCCGGTAGTAGTCCAGCAACGGGCGCGTCTTCTCGTGGAAGGCGGCGATGCGCTTCTGGACGGCTTCCGGCTGGTCATCCTCGCGGGTGACGAGCTGGCCGCCATCGAGATCGCATACGCCCTCAACCTGCGGCGGGTTGTACTTGCGGTGGTAGATGTGCTTCTCGTCCAGCGCGCACTGCAGCCGCCCGCTGATCCGCTCCACCGCTTCGGTATCGCTGATGTGCAGGTAGACGACGGCGGTCAGCCTGCGGCCCAGCTCGGCCATCAGCGCGTCCAGCGCTTCCGCCTGCGGGCGGGTGCGCGGGAAGCCGTCCAGGATGAAACCGCTGGCAGCGTCCGGCTCAGAGATGCGGGCCTTCACCACCTGGATGGTCACATCGTCCGGCACCAGCTCACCACGGGCCATGATGGCCTGCACCTGGCGGGCCAGCGGGGTATCCTGATCCTTCATCGCCCGGAACAACCCGCCGCTGGTAATGTGCGGGATGCTCAGGCGATCCTTGATCTCGGCGGCCTGCGTGCCTTTGCCGGCACCCTGCACGCCCATCATCACCAGATACATGGCTCACCCCCTTTTGCTGCCACCTGCTAAAAACAAGGGGCCTGTACCGGACAGGCCCCAGTGCTGCCCTTGTTCCACATCCAACCGGCGTCTAGCGCATGAAGCTTTCGTAGTTACGCATCACAAGCTGGGCTTCGAGCTGGCGCATCGTGTCGATGACCACACCGACGACGATGATCAGGCCGGCGCTGGAAATGACCAGGGCCGGGTTGCTGCCGAAGTCCGTCGCCGTGCCGGGGAAGAGCAGGCTGTTGATGCCCTGCACCACACCCGGCAGCACTGCGACCAGGCCCAGGAACAGCGCGCCCACCAGCGTGATGCGGCGCACGACGTGGGTGATGAACTCCTGCGTGCGGCGCCCGGGCCGGATGCCGGGGATGAAGCCGCCCTGCCGCTGGAGGTTTTCACCCAGTTTCTGGTTCTGGATCATCACGTCCGTATAGAAGTACGTGAAGCCCACCACCAGCAGGAAGTACAGGAACCAGTAGCTGAAGCCCTGCTGGCTGCCGAAGGTGGCCGTGATCCAGTCGCCAACGGCACCGGGCGGGAAGAGGCTGGCGACCACGGCCGGGAAGGCCATGATGCTCTGCGCGAAGATCAGGGGGATCATGCCCGCCGTGTTCACGCGCAGCGGCACAAACGTGCTGCCGCCGCCGTAGACCTTGCGGCCGCGCACGCGCTTGCCATACTGCACCGGGATGCGGCGCACGCCTTCCTGCACCACCACGATCACCACCACAGTGATGAGCGTCAGCAGGATGAAGACCAGCACGTTGAACAGCGCGTTCTGGCTGTTGAGCACCATGCGCCCCAGGTTATAGGGCACCTGGGCCACGATGCCAGAGAAGATGATGATACTCAGGCCCTGGCCGATGCCCTGCTCCGTGATCAGTTCACCGAGCCAGATGGCGAACATCGTGCCGGCGGTCATGGTGATGATCGTGGAGATAGTGACGAACGGATCAGTGCCAAAGCCTTCGATGATCTGCACGCCGCCCGCCAGGCTGGAGAAGATGTTGATCTGCCCCCAGGCCTGCAGGGCTGCCATCGGGATGGCCAGGTAGTACGTGTACTGGCCATTCAGTTTTTCGGCCCCACCCGGCTCCCGCGCAATCGCTTCCAACCGCGGAATGATCGGCGTGAGCAACTGGATGATGATCGAGGCGGTAATGAACGGATACACACCGTTGGCCATCACGCTGAAGTTAGAAACCGCCCCGCCAGACAGCAGGTTGAGCACGTTGATCAGGCCCGCACCTTCGCTGTTGAACAGAGCGCCCAGCGCATCCCGGTTAACTCCCGGTACCGGGACGTGGGTGGCAAACTGGTAGATCATCAGAATGAGCAGGGTGTAGAGTAACTTGTTCCGCAAATCCGGGAGGCGGAACGCGTTCTTCAGAGCGTCGATCATAAGTGGTTCCTCAACCTTACGTATCGGACCATTACGGCAGAGGAGGGCGCACAGGTGGCGCCCTCAGTGCCGCTGTTGCTGGCACAGCCAGGCAGGCCGCGCACAGCAAAGTCTACCGCAAACCTAGTTCGCCCGCCGCTTGGCGAGCAGCGCTTCAAGCTGCTCCTTGCGGAGCTTCTTGACGGTCGCCAGCGCGCCGGTGAGGAGCAGGCCCAGGGTTTCGGTCTTGCCGCCGGCCGCCTCGATCTGCTCCTGGGCGGACCTGGAGAAGCGGTGCGCCTTGACGGTCAGCTGCTTGTCCAGCTCGCCGCGGCCCAGGATGACCACCGGCTTGTCCGCATCGCGGATCGCGCCGGCCGCAACCAGGGTTTCGGGTGTGACCTCCGCGCCTGCCTCAAAACGATCCGCCAGGGTATCCAGGTTGACTTCCTGGTACTCGGTGCGGAACAGATTGGTGAAGCCGCGCTTGAACGGCAGACGCCGAACCAGCGGCAGCTGACCACCTTCAAAGTACGGGCCCTTACCACCGCCGGCACGCGCACCCTGACCTTTGGTACCGCGCCCGGAGGTCTTGCCCTGACCGGCAGAGATACCGCGACCTACGCGGGTCTTCTTCTTCTTGGCGCCCGGATTGGGACGCAGGTCATGCAGTTTCATCGTTGTCAACTTCCTCAACGCTAACCAGGTGCTGCACCTTGAAGATCATGCCACGCACGGCGGGCGTATCGTCATGCCACACACTCTGGTTCATCTTCCGCAGGCCCAGGCCGCGCACTGTGCGCTTCTGGCGCTCGGTGTAACCGATCGCGCTTTTCACCAGGGTAACCTTCAGCTTCTTGCTCATGCGTTACCCCCTTTGCGCCGCCGCCAGAACGGCCGGATCTCGTCCGGGTCCTTGCCGCGCATTTCGGCCAGCTCGGCCACATTCTTGAGCTGTTCCAGGGCATCCATCGTGGCATAGGCCACGTTGAGGATGTTCGCGCTGCCCTGGCTCTTGCTCAGGATGTCACGGATGCCCACCGCTTCCAGCACGGCGCGGACGCCACCACCGGCGATGACGCCGGTGCCGGGCGACGCCGGGCGGAGCAGCACCCGCGCCCCGCCGTGGCGACCCACGACTTCGTGCGGAATGGTCGAGCCTTCAAGGGAGACGGCATGCATCGTCTTGCGAGCGTGCTCGGAGCCTTTGCGGATGCTATCCGGCACACCGCGGCTCTTGCCAATGCCGATCCCAACGTTGCCCTTGTTATCACCAACGACGACCACGGTCCGGAAGGCGAAGTGCCGACCACCCTTGACCACCTTGGCCACGCGGGTGATGTCAATGACGCGCTCGTCGAATTCGTCGCGTTCTTCTTCCTGGCGGCGCTCGCGCCGGGGTCCCCGATTAGGTTTAGCTGTCATAGTCGACTCCTAGAACTCCAGGCCACCTTCACGAGCGCCTTCAGCCAGGGCCTTCACACGCCCCTGGTACTTCCAGCCGCCGCGATCAAAGACGACAGTGGTAATGCCGGCCTGCCTGGCCCGTTCGGCAATGCTCTTGCCCACCAGGCGCGCGGACTCGGTCTTGTTCAGCCCATCACACTGCTTGCGCAGCGCGGCATCGATGGTGGAGGCGGAGGCCAGGGTCTGGCCGGCCAGGTCATCGATGACCTGGGCGTAGATGTGCTCGCTGCTCCGGAAGATGTTCAGCCGAGGGCGAGCCGCGGTGCCAGAGAGATTAGCGCGCAGGCGCCGGTGACGGCGTAGCCGCGCAACACGCTTCTGATCTGTTTTAGCCATGGCTTACTACTTACCCTTCCCGGATTTACCGGCCTTGCGGCGCACGTACTCGCCCTGGTAGCGCACACCCTTGCCCTTGTACGGCTCCGGCGGGCGCCAATCGCGCAGCTCTGCCGCGATCTGGCCGACAACCTGCTTATCATTGCCTTCGACGATGATCGTGCGGCCGCGGTCCTCTACCCGGAAGGCGAGGTTTTCCTGCGGCTCGACCACAATGTCGTGGGAATAGCCGAGCTTCATCACCAGATTCTGGCCCTGCATTTCGGCGCTGTAACCCACGCCGACGATTTCCAGCTTCTTGCTGAAGCCGGTGCTGACGCCGGTCACCATGTTCGCGAGCAGGGCGCGGGTCAGCCCATGCAGTGCGCGGTGATGGCGCTGATCCGTCGGGCGGGTCACCAGCAGCTCGGTACCCTGCTGCTCGATCACAATGTCGGGGTGGAAACTGCCGCTCAGCGTGCCCCGGGGACCCTTGACGGTCACATCCGGGCCGCTGATCGAGACTTCCACCTTAGCCGGCACGGGGATAGGTTGCTTTCCAATGCGTGACATGTTCAGCCCCTTCCCTTACCAGACCTGGCAGAGCACTTCGCCGCCGACGCCCTTGCTGCGGGCATCCTGCGCGGTCATAAGACCCTGCGAGGTAGAAATGATGGCGATGCCCATCCCACTCAGCACCCAGGGCAGCTCGTTGCGGCCCCGGTAAACGCGGCGGCCAGGCTTGCTGACACGCTCGATGCCGGTGATGACAGGGCGACGGTTACGGCGGTCGCCGTAATACTTCAGGTCGATGTTGAGCATCGGGTACGGCTGTTCATCGCCAAGCCGGTAATCCTCGATGTAACCTTCTGCTTTCAGGATTCGCGCGATTTCCACTTTGACCTTGGCATTCGGGATTTTCACCGTGGTATGCCCGGCCATCAGGCCATTTCGAACGCGCGTCAGCATATCGGCGATAGGGTCGCTATACATTGGGCAACTCCTACCAGCTGGACTTGACTACCCCGGGGATTTGGCCCCGGAGCGCAAGTTCGCGAAAATGAATACGGCACAGGCCGAAACGGCGAATGTAGCCACGCGGACGACCACAAACCTTACCGGAATTGGGGTCAACATACTGGCAGCGATTGCGAACGCGGACCTTGTACTTACGGGTCTTTTCGCGCGCCACCATGGACTTCTTAGCCATACGGAAACATCCTCCTCCTGCCCCGGCGGGTGTTTAAACGGACACCACGTAGCCGGGGTGGTTAGCGCTTAATTGTGCGCGAAGGGCATCCCCAGCGCCTGCAGGAGCTGGCGGCCTTCTTCATCGGTCTTGGCGGTGGTGACGATGGTAATTTCCATACCCCGCACCTTGTCAATCTTGTCGTACGGGATCTCCGGGAAGATCAGTTGCTCGCGCAGCCCCAGGGTGTAATTGCCGCGGCCGTCAAAGCCGTCGGGGTTCACGCCCTGGAAGTCACGCATGCGGGGCAGGGCGACGTTGAACAGGCGGTCCAGGAAGGACCACATCCGCTCACCGCGCAGGTCTACCTTGACGCCGATCGAACGGCCTTCGCGCAGCTTGAAGGTCGCGATGCTCTTGCGCGCCTTGGTGATGACCGGGGCCTGGCCCGTGATCGTACGCATATCATCTACGGCGAAATCCAGCGCCTTCGGGTTGTCCAGCGCCTCACCGACGCCGATATTGACGACAACCTTCTTGACGCGTGGAACCTGCATTACATTTGCAAAGTTCAACTCTTTGATCAACGCGGGGACGACCTCGTCCTGGTAGCGTTGCTTGAGTCGTGGGATGGCGTTGGCCATGAGAACTTACCTCACTGCTCAGTCAATATCGGCGCCGCACTGGCGGCAGACCCGCACCTTCACACCGTCTTCGTTCACCCGGAAACCAACGCGGGTGCGCTTATCGCACTTCTTGCAAACGAGCATGATATTGCTCAGGTGCAGCGGCGCTTCGAACTCGATAATGCCGGGCTGGATCTGCTGGCGCCCGGCCTGCATGGGCCGCTGGTGTTTCTTGGCGATGTTTACCTGCGCCACCACCACGCGGTCTTCTTTGGGCAGCACGCGCAGCACTTCGCCACGCGTCCCGATGTCTTTGCCGGCGATCACTTCTACCGTGTCGCCCTTCTTGATCCGTTGCATTGTAACGTGCTCCCCTACAACGTTTCCGGGGCCAGCGAAACGATCTTCATGAATCCCTGGTCGCGCAGCTCGCGCGCCACCGGGCCGAAGATGCGCGTGCCCTTCGGGTTCTTGGTATCCCCGTCCAGGATTACGGCGGCGTTGTCATCGAACTTGATGTACGAGCCGTCGCTCCGGCGGTATTCCTTGGCCGTCCGGACAACCACCGCGCGCACCACATCGCTCTTCTTAACCGAGCCCTGCGGGGCGGCGGACTTCACCGCGCCGATGAAGACATCCCCCACCCTTGCGGTCTTGCGCCGGGAGCCGCCCACGATCCGGATGACCAGGATCTCGCGGGCGCCGGTGTTGTCGGCAATCTTCAGCCGACTCTCGTTCTGAATCATGGCGGCCTACTCCTCGGAACCTTCAGCCGGCGCCTCGTCCGTGTCGGCCAGCAGCTGGGCTACGACTTCCGCTGCTTCCGGGGTCGTCGTCTGGGCTGCCAGCACTTCGGCTTCGGTTGCCTCAACCAGCACTTCTTCCACCATCCAGCGCTTGCGCTTGCTCAGCGGGCGGCTTTCCACGATCCGCACCATGCTGCCCACCGGGATGGCATTACTTTCGTCATGAGCGAAGAACTTCCGTGTCGTCCGGATGATCTTGCCGTACAGCGGGTGCTGCCGGGTGGAATCCACCGCCACAACCACGGTCTTGTCCATCGTATCGCTCACCACGCGGCCAATCAGCCGCCGACGCTTATTCGGCATTGCTTCCCTCCTGCTTGACGAGCGCGGCCGCAATTTCGCGTTCCCGCAGGATGGTGAGGTAGCGGGCGATGTTCTTGCGCAGGTCGCGGATGCGGGTGGTGTTTTCCAACGTGCCCGCCTCGCGCTGGAAGCGCAGATTGAACAGCTCGCTCTTGGCATCCTCAAGGGCGCTGCGGAGCTCGTCTGTGCTCTTCTGGCGCAACTCTTTGTTGCTCATCACGAGACCTCCTCACCGGTGATCGGGTCGATCCGCGTGACGAATTTAGTCTTGATCGGCAGCTTGTAAGCGGCCATGGTCAGGGCTTCCTTCGCCAGCTCTTCCGTCACGCCGGCCATTTCGAACAGGATCCGGCCGGGCTTGACGACCGCGACCCAGTGATCAACCGACCCCTTACCTTTACCCATGCGGGTTTCGGCGGGCTTCTTGGTCACGGGTTTATCCGGGAAAATGCGGATCCAGACCTTACCGTGGCGCTTGATCGAACGCATGACGGACCGCCGGCAGGCTTCGATCTGGCGGCTGGTGATCCAGGCCGGTTCCAGCGCCTGGAGGCCGTAGTCGCCAAACTGCACCTGAGCCCCACGGGAGGCGGTGCCCCGCATGCGTCCACGCATCTGTTTGCGGTATTTAACCCGCTTTGGCATCAACATAGTCTGTACGCTCCATACTCAGCCAGCCGTTAGACGGCGGTGGTTTACTGGCTGACGTATACGTCGGCAGCTTCTTTCGTTTCTTCGGTGAGCTGCGTGCCCTTGTAGATCCAGACCTTCACGCCGATCCGCCCGAACCCGGTCAGGGCTTCCGCGAGGCCGAAGTCGATGCTGGCGCGCAGCGTGTTGCGCGGCACGCGGCCATCGACCTGCCATTCGCGGCGGGCCATTTCGGAGCCGCCCAGGCGCCCGCTGACCTGCACGCGGATGCCTTCCGCACCCTGGCGCATGGCCTGGGTGATCGCGCGCTTGATGGCGCGGCTGTGGCTGATGCGGCGCTCGAGCTGCCCGGCGATGTTGCGCGCCACCAGGGTGGCGTCCAGGTCAGGCTTCTCGATCTCTTCCACTTCAATCTTGACCTTCTTGCCGGTCAAGGCTTCCAGGGTGGTGCGCAGCTTCTTGACGTTATCGCCCTTCCGCCCGATCACGATACCCGGCTTGGCCGTGTACAGTGTCGTGACGATCTGGTTGGGGTACCGCTCGATTTGCACGTTGGAGATCGCCGCGCGCTCGCCTTCGCCCATGATCATGCGGCGAATTTCAAAGTCTTCCTGCAGCAGCTCACGGTAACGATCGCCTTCGGCGAACCAGCGGGCATCCCAGTCACGATTAACCTTCAGGCGAAAGCCAATTGGGTGAATTTTACGGCCCATAGTCTGGCTATACCTCTCGCTCTTCGAGGATGACAATCAGGTGTGAAGTCCGCTTGACACGCGGCTTGTAACGGCCACGCGCGCCGGCCTTAACCCGCTTCAGGCTGGGGCCTTCGTCGACCAGCATGGTGTGAATATACAGGTCTTCGCGGCTCAGCTCGAAGTTTTCTTCGGCATTGGCGATGGCGGACTCCAAAGTCTTGCGCGCCAGGGCGGCGCCCTTCTTCGGCATATGCGCGAGGATTGTCGAGGCCTCGTTCGCATCCAGGCCGCGCACCTGGTCTGCCACCAGGCGGAGTTTCTGGGCCGAGATCGGCAGATACTTGGTCTGTGCTTGTACTCGCATCATCAACCGCCTTAACGCTTCTTCTTCGACTCGCCCGCGTGCCCACGAAAGGTGCGGGTCGGGGCGAACTCACCCAGCTTGTGGCCGACCATGTTTTCGGTGATGTAAATCGGCACATGGCGGCGCCCATCATGCACGGCAACGGTATGGCCTACCATCTGAGGAAAGATCGTGCTGGTGCGGCTCCAGGTCCGAATGACCCGCTTGTCGCCCTTCTGATTCATGTCCTCAATCCGCCGCAGCAGCTTAGGCTGGATAAACGGCCCCTTCTTGAGTGAACGCGACATACTCGTCTCTCCTTAACTACTGACGCTTGCGCCCACGACGACGGACGATGTACTTGTTCGTCGCCTTGTTGCGGCGTGTTTTGGCGCCAAAGGCAGGCTTGCCCCAGGGGGTCTTCGGCCCCGGCATACCGATCGGCGAGCGGCCTTCACCGCCACCATGCGGGTGGCTGTTGGGGTCCATCGCCGTACCGCGCACGGTCGGGCGCCAGCCCAGCCAGCGCCTGCGGCCCGCTTTACCGAGCTTGATGTTGCCGTGGTCGGTGTTGCCCACCTGGCCAATGGTCGCCATGCATTCCTGGCTAACCAGGCGCATCTCACCGCTGGGCATCCGCAGCATGGCGAGCTTGCCTTCTTTCGCCTGAAGCTGGGCGCTGGTGCCCGCGGCCCGCGCGATCTGCCCGCCACGCCCCGGCTGGAACTCGATGTTGTGAACCATCGTGCCAATCGGGATGTTACGCAGCGGCAGGGTGTTTCCGGTCCGGATTTCTGCAGCCGGCCCATTCTGGAGGCGATCACCCACCCGCAGGCCGAGCGGCGCGATGATGTAGCGCTTCTCGCCATCCCCGTACTGCAGCAGAGCGATACGGGCCGAGCGGTTCGGATCGTACTCAATGGTGACGACTTCGGCGGGGCTGTCGAACTTGTTCCGCTTGAAGTCAATCAGACGATAGCGGCGCTTGTTACCACCGCCACGATGGCGCACAGTGACACGGCCCTTGTTGTTACGGCCACCGCGCTTCTTCAATTCCTCCAGCAGCGACTTTTCGGGCTTGCTCTTGGTAATTTCCTCGAACGTATAGCCCGTCATATCGCGACGGCCGGGGGAGGTGGGCTTATACTTCTTGACTGGCATGTCTCACGTCCTGTTAGTCAGGCTTTACAGGTTGAACAGGTCGATGCTCTGCCCGGGCGCCAGCGTGATGACAGCCTTCTTCCAGGCTTTCTTGCGCTGGTAAGTGCGGCGCCCACGCTGGCCCAACTTGGCCGGCACGATCATCGTCGCCACTTTGTCCACGGTTACGTCGAAGATCACTTCGATCGCTTCTTTGACCTGGACCTTGTTCGCGCGCATGTCCACCTCGAAGGTGTACTGGCGCAGCTCATCGGCCTTTGCACTGGTCTTCTCTGTAACCACCGGACGCACAATCACGTCATAAACATGGATGCCTGCCATGATCAACCCTCCTGCGCCACGCTCAGAAACGAGCGGAGAACTTCGAGCGCACCCAGGGGCAGCACGACCATGTCATGGGTGAACAGATCGCGGATGTTCAGGTAGTTGGCGTGCAGCACCTTGGCGTTGGCCAGGTTGCGCACACTGCGCTCCACCATTTCATCCCGGCCCGGCAGCAGCACCAGGGTGCTGGACTGCCCGGTCAACGACTGGAGGGCTTCACGTGCGACGCGGGTCTTGCCATCGCCCAGACTGAAGTCATCCACCACCACGAGCTGGCCATCGCGCGCCAGAGCGCTCAGCGCGCTGCGCAGCGCGGCCCGCCGCATCTTGCGCGGCATGTCCTTGA
>CAZGYW010000002.1:0-22080 GCA_964530495.1 uncultured Anaerolineae bacterium | reverse complement strand
TCAGCCGCTGCTCATGCCGGACATCGTCGATAATCTGCGGGATGCCGCGGGCGGCCTGCTGGTCGATCACGCTGTCGGCCAGGCTGACATTCCCCTTGTGGATGTAGCTGTCACTCAGCCCGTAACCCACCGCAAAGCGCAGGATATTGCCGTCCGGGGAAAGCAGGCGGACGACGCCAGCGGTAGCATTCAGTGTCCTGGCGCAGGTTTCAAGCAGGCGCTGCAGGACTTCGCTGCTATCCAGCGTAGAGGTAATCAGTTGCCCGGCCTGGTACAGCGCAACCGCTTCCTGGCGCTGGCGACGCAGGACGTTCGCCACATGGATGCTCACCACAAACAGCACCAGGGTCGTCAGGGTGAAGGTTACCAGCACCGTCACCACGTAACGAGCGTCCTGGAAAAGGGGCAGGGCTTCCCACAGGGCCAGGTGGGGCACCAGTCCGTGATATTCCAGTACAGCGATTGCGGCCAGAATGCCGGTGGCGACAGCGACCAGGCTGACTGACGCCCGGCGGGACAGCACCAGAGCCGTCCCAAACAGGTGCACCACAAAATAGATCATGTACGGGCTTTCAATGCCGCCGGTGACATAGAACGCGGCGCCCATCGCCACGAGATCGACCAGGCACTGCAGGCCGACAAATGACCGGATCGCTTCCGAAGGCCGGCGCAGCAGCGCCCACAGGGTGACATTCAGGAGAAGATGGACGAAACCTATCGTGAGGAGGGTTACGGGTTGAGCTGCCGAGGCCGATCCCGTGGCGAACAACTGCAGGGCGACAAGCAGCGCCCCCGCTACCGTCAGCCAACGCAACCTGACGAGAATGCGAAAGTTGGCCCTTAGCTCACCAGCAGAAGCCGGCCCAGGATGCGCCAGGTGGTTCATACCTGTTGTCCTTGACTGGATGGGTGGGGGCAGCGGGGAGGCAGGACGACCAACGAAACGGTACTTGCGGCGCCACTTCAATCGTTTTACTGAGTATACACCCAATCCTGGAGGGGAGAGCCTTGCGCGCTACGGGTGGGTGCCCGGCAGCACTGGAGGTGGCGCTAATCCGCCCCGAGACTACTGCGCGGCCGGCCAGATGCACCCGAAAATTGAAAAAGGAAGAACAACAGGTGTCTTTTTGACAAAACCTCCCTTATACTGTATGTGAAATATTACGCAATGGAGACCTTCGCAGTTACCTGACAGTGCCACCTGTGGGCCTGTCTCCCCGTGGATAGTGCGATTTCGGTCGCAGCCGTTAGCACTCGGTCGCGGGTTTTGGCGGTTCATCACCCTCCGGCACTCTCCATCTCCGCCTTCAGCCGCATCGCAAGCTTCAATAGCTGCTGAGGATCCGGCATGAATCACTTTGTGATTGCTGATCCTGCGAAGTGCATTGGTTGTTACGCCTGCGTAGCGGGCTGCGTTGAGAGCCATCGCCAGGCCGGGCTGCAGGCTTACCCTCGCCTGTACATCATCCACACGCAACCCATGGGGACGATGCCCCTTCAGTGCCGGCACTGTGAGGATGCAGCCTGTGCGGCAGTCTGCCCGGTCAACGCCATCTCGTACCGGGACAACGCCGTCTACCTGAACGAAAGTCTGTGCGTCGGCTGCAAAATGTGCGCACTGGCCTGCCCGTTTGGCGCGATTGTGCCGGGCGGCACGCCGGCCCCGAAGTTCGACTTCATTGTTGGGCACTACACCTATCTCAACACCCCCTATCAGACTGAACCGATGTACTTGCGCGAATTCGCCTTGCAGGAGGAGCTATCTCTTCTGAACTGGCGCATCGGCCAGAAAACGGTCGCGGTCAAGTGCGACCTGTGCTATTTCCGGGAGGATGGGCCCGCCTGCGTCATCGCCTGCCCACACAAAGCCCTCAGGCTGGTTGACGAACCGGCCAACCAGCCCCAGGACTACGTTGAACAGGTGAAGGCGGTCGCCAGCCCGGAAGCGCAGCGTGACCCTGACCCGGTTATCTAGAGCCCGTGCGGTGTAGAGGAACATGATGGACGCTATTCAGCTTCTACTACTTGCCGTACTGCTGTTTGGAGCAGGGGCGTTCGCGTCATTGCTGCTCAGCCACTCTGCCCGGGCTGCGCATGTCACCGCCGGCTTAACCGGCGCGCTGGCCTCCGGCGTGGGGCTTGTCGCGGCTGCACAGGCGGCATCCGGTGCGTCAGCTGTCCTGGAGATTGCGGCTCCACCGCCTTTTGGCCACTTCACGCTGCAGATGGACGGCCTTTCGACGCTACTGGTTGGCATCATCTCCGCGCTGGGGTTGGCGGTCAGCATCTACTCCATCTCGTACTTTGCCCGGCACTCCGGCCGCCGGGTCGGGATGCTTGGCTTCTTCACCAACCTGTTTATGGCCATGATGCTGCTGGTCGTAACGGTCGCCAATGCTTTCTATTTCCTGGTGTTCTGGGAAGTGATGACACTGGCTTCATACTTCGTGGTTGTCTATGACAGCAGCGAACGGGAGCCGATCCGGGCCGGCTACCTGTACATGCTGGTCGCCCACGCTGGAACAGCGCTGATTATGCTGGCCTTTTTCATCTGTTACGGAAGCACCGGTAGCTTCGATTTCGCGGCGTTTCGGCAGGGCCAGCTCTCGCCGGCAGTTCGGAATATCATGTTCTTGCTCGCGTTCGTGGGCTTTGGCGCCAAGGCGGGAATTGTCCCGTTCCACTTCTGGATGCCTCGCGCGTATGCAGCCGCCCCTTCCCCGATCGCGGCGCTGCTTTCCGGCGCGATGATGAAAACCGCGGTCTACGGCATCCTGCGGCTGTGTGTAGATATCCTCGGCGGCTCGGTCCTGTGGTGGGGACTGCTGGTGCTCATCTGCGGCGCGCTATCGGCAGTACTGGGGGTGTTCTTCGCGCTGGCGGAGCGCGACATCAAACGCCTGCTGGCCTACTCCAGTGTGGAAAACGTGGGCATTATCATGATGGGCGTCGGGACGGGCATGATCGGGCTGGCGGCCGATCTGCCGGCGGTGGCACTGCTCGGCTTCCTGGCGGCGCTCTACCACATCCTCAGCCATTCGTTCTTCAAGGGGCTGCTGTTCCTGGGAGCCGGCGCGCTGGACCTGCGCGTCCAGTCCCACAACCTGGACCGCATGGGTGGGCTGGGCCGGCTGATGCCCTGGACCGGTCTCGCGTTCCTCATTGGAGCGCTGGCTTTCGCGGCGATCCCGCCGTTCACAGGTTTCGTCAGCGAGTGGCTGACCTACCAGTCGTTCTTCGCGGCCAGCCAGGCGGACGCCTTTGTGGTGCGTGTGGCGTTACCGCTGGCTGCGGTGGTGCTGGCTCTGGTAGGCGCGCTGGCCCTCATGGTGGCCATCAAAATGTATGGTGGCGCTTTTGCCGGCCCCGCCCGCAGCAAATCGGCAGCAGAGGCCCACGAGGTGCCGAGCCCGATGCTCGCCGGGCTTGGCATCCTCGCGCTGGGGTGTATCGCGCTGGGGTTGGCTGCCCCGCTGGTGGCTTCCCATCTGGCGGGCGTTGTCGCGGAGTCCTTCGCTGTGCCCGCCGAGGCAGTGGCAGCGGGGGCATGGGTGTATCCGCTTGACATGGGAGTGGCCGTGCTCTCCACCCCATTCATCGCGCTGCTCCTGGTCGGACTGCTGGTTATTCCGGTCGTGCTGGTCACCCTCTACGGCGGGCACCGGGCGGGCCGGCGCATGGTGGATGACCCGTGGGCCTGCGGGTACGGGTATGGCAGCCAGATGTCCACTTCCGCCAGCAGCTTCGACCAGCCGATTGCCGTGACGTTCCCCTGGATCTATCGGCTGCGCGCGCTCACCCGCGAGCCTCTGAGCGCGATCGCGGCCTGGGCCGGGCGGGCACGCGGCACGCTGACGCGCGTGGAGCCCGTCCTGGAGCGCGCCGTTTCCCGGCCGCCCACGCAGGCGGTGGACGCCCTGGGCAAGCGCATCCAGACGCTGGCCATGGGGGACGTCCGCATCTACTGCCTGTACATTGTCCTGACCCTGATTGTCTTGCTGATTGCGATCTTCCATTAGGACAACCATCATGACATCCGCAGGTCTGATTCTCATCGGGTTTTTGCAGGCGGTAGTGCTCCTGGCGCTCGCCCCGCTGTTCTCGGGGCTGTCCCGTGTTTTGCGAGCCAAGATGCACAGCCGCCGCGGCCCCAGCATCCTCCAGAACTACCGCGACCTGGCCAAGCTCATGAAGCGGCAGGAGGTCGTCTCCCGGCAGGCGGGCTGGACCTTCCGGATCACGCCGTTCGTCAGTCTGGCGACCATGCTGCTCGTCGCGGCGATCCTCCCGATTTTCAGTGTGCTATCGCCTTTCGGCTGGGTCGGTGACCTGATTCTGGTCGTTTACCTGTTCGCCCTGTCCCGCTTCTTCTTCGCCGTCTCCGGGCTGGAGACAGGCAGCACGTTCGGCGGGCTGGGCGCCAGGCGCGAACTGCTGATGTCCGTCCTGGTGGAGCCAGTCATGCTGCTGGTGCTGTTCGTCATGGCCCTGCTGGCCGGGTCCACGAACCTGGGCGCGATCAGCGCGCAGGTCGCCAGCGGCCAGATCCCGTATTACACCTCGGTCTGGCTGGGGATGCTGGCGTTCGCCTTCGCAACCTTTGTGGAGATGGGCAAGCTGCCGTTCGACATGGCGGAAGCCGAACAGGAACTTCAGGAGGGGCCGCTGACGGAGTACTCCGGGCCGGGGCTGGCACTCATGAAGTGGGGGCTGTACCTGAAACAGTTGGTGCTGGTGGCCCTCTTCCTGGCGGTGTTCCTGCCCTTTGGCAGCGCCGGTATGACTGGCGGTGACGCGCCCTCGTTCGCGATGATTCTGCAGGGCGCGGTGATCTTCGTGCTCAAGGCCATTGCTCTATACGGGATGATGGCCGTGGTAGAAAACGCCATGGCGCGCGTGCGCTTCCTGAAGGCGCCGGTGGCGACCTGGGCGGCGCTGGGCGCTGCGATTCTGGCGTTTGTGTTTTATCTGGCGAGCGTGTAACTGAGAAGGCAATGAAGCATGGTCACCTTGGTCCTTGCCAGTTTCCTGCTTCCGTTTCTGGGCGGCGCCCTTGTGCTGGTAATCCCGCGCGGCTGGGTGAAGGCGTTCAGCGCGATCGTCGCAGGGCTGGCCTTTGCCTGTAGCCTGTTCATCTTCATAGTCCTGACAGCGGTAGGACAGGCCACCATCACGGCGGATGTGCTGGTCTTCGCCGGGCAGATCGTGGTCTTCGGCGTCACAATCGACAAGCTCAGCGCACTCGTGGGGTTGGCCGTCAGCCTGGTCGGCTTCCTGATCGTGGTCTACTCGACCGGCTACCTCAGCCCGGGCAACCGCGAGCACCCGGAACACGAGCTCCAGCGGCGCTACTACAGCTTCCTGCTGCTGTTCGTCGGTTCGATGGCCGGGCTGGTGTATTCGTCCACCGTGATCAGCCTGCTGTTCTTCTTTGAGCTGACCGGCGTGTGCTCCTGGGCACTGATCGGGTACTACGACGACGCGAAGGCGCGCAGGGCCGCCCTCAAGGCCGTTATCACCACCCAGATCGCCTCGCTCGGCCTGTACCTGGCGGCGGTGATCCTGTTCGTGCTCAGCGGGAGCTTCCAGCTCACGGCGCTGGCCGGGCTGGCGGCGGCCGCCAGGGTCGCCGTCTTCATCGGGGTGCTGAGCGCGGCCTGGGGCAAGTCCGCGCAGCTGCCGTTCCACTTCTGGCTGCCGGACGCGATGGCGGCCCCCACACCGATCAGCGCCTACCTGCACGCGGCCTCGATGGTTAAGGTCGGTGTGTACATCTTCGCCCGCTGCCTGCTCTCCGCGGGGAGCGTGCCGCCGGTGATCGGGACGGTCGGGGCGTTGCTGGCGGTTATCACCATGGTCTACAGCTTCCTGATGTACTTCCCCCAAAAGGACCTCAAGCGCCTGCTGGCCTATTCGACCATCGCCCAGCTTTCGTACATCTTCCTGGGCCTGTCGGTCTCGGTGTTTGGCTCCAGCCTGGCGTTCAACGGGGCGGTCGCCCACATCTTCAACCATGCCTTCGCCAAGAGCCTGTTCTTCCTGGTGGCCGGCGCGCTCAGCTACGCGGCGGGCACGAAGATGCTACCCGCTTTGAAAGGGATTATGAGCAAGCTGCCGCTGGTGGGCATCTGCTTCCTGGTGGCGACGCTGGCCGTGACCGGGGTGCCGCCCTTCAACGGGTTCTTCAGCAAGTTCAACATCCTGGCGGGCGGCTTCGCAGTGGCGCAGAGCAATACGCTGCTGATGGTGCTGATGCTGGTGGCGCTGGTGGAGACGATCGGGAGCTTCGCCTGGCTGTTCTGGGTGTTCGGCGCCGCCGTGCTGGGGGAGCCTTCTCCCGAGGTGGTGGCGGCCTCGCCTGTCGCCCCGCAGATCCAGGTCGTGCTGGTGACGCTGGCCTGCCTGGCGCTCGTCTCCGGGTATGCGGCGATGGTGTGGCTGGGCTGAGCGAGGAGGGGAGGGACGCATGCCGGATGTAACGTTAGTGAACAGCCTGGCCGGACTGCTGATCGTGACCTCGCTGCTGGTCATCGAGGTCAAGCGGCCGCGCTGGTCGGCCTTCCTGTACAGCATGCAATCCGCGGTGCTGGTCAGCATCTTCCTGGTGCTGGCCACGATGAACGAGGCGACGGAGCTTTACCTGTGGGCGGCCAGCGCCTTTGTCACCAAGGTCGTGCTGGTGCCGTGGATTCTCTATCGCGCGCTGTCTCAGGTGGGGGATGCGGAGAAGCCGGGCAATGCCATGGGCACGACGCTCTCGCTCTTCCTGGCGGCCGCGGCGGTCACCGTCTCATTTGTCGTAGTGGGCCAGATCCAGCTTAAGGCGGCGGAGCCATACAAGCCGGCCCTGGCGATCTCGATGGCGCACTTTTTCTTCGGCGAGCTGTGCATCCTGACGCAGCGCAATCTGTTCAAGCAGGTGCTCGGCTTCTGCCTGATGGAAAACGGCTCCCACCTGACGCTGGCGCTGCTGGCCTACAACGCGCCGGAACTGGTCGAGATCGGCATCGCTACCGATGCGGTCTTCGGGGTGATCATCATGGTGGTGCTGGGCAACCAGATCTACAAACGCCTGCACACCCTGGACACCGCCGACCTGAACACGTTGAAAGGATGAGTGCGGCATGACGGAAGCGTTTGATCTGATCTGGCTCCTGCTCATCCCGCTGGTGTTCTCCCTCGTTTGCTTCGCGGCGCGCTGGCTGGGCGGGAATAGCCGCCGGGTGGTGGAGGCCGCGCACCTGTTGAGTGTCAGCCTGGTGCTGGTGATGGCTGTGGTGAACGTCAGTGCGGCCAGCGCGGCGGGCCAGATCTTCGCCCTGGGCGGCTGGCTCCACGTGGACGCCCTGAGTGCGATCTTCCTTCTGATCATTGGCGTGGTGGGCTTCCTGGTGGGGCTTTACTCCATTGGCTACACGCGGCATGACCTGGAGAGTGGGGAGCTGGATGCCGGCCAGTACAGCATCTACTACGGCCTGTTCAGCCTGTTCCTGTTCTCGATGCTGCTGGTGGTGACCTCCAATAACATCATCATGATGTGGGTGGCGGTGGAAGCAACGACGCTCGGCTCCGCTTTTCTGGTGGGGATTTACGGGCACCGGGCCGCGCTGGAGGCCGCCTGGAAATACGTGATCATCTGTACGGTGGGCGTCGCCTTTGGCCTGTATGGGACGATCCTGGTCTATTCAGATGCGTTCAACGTGATGCAGAACCCGGCCAGCGCCGCGCTGTGGACTGAGATCGTGCAGAACGCGGCCGCGCTGGACCCCTCCCTGATCAAGATGGCCTTCGTTTTTGTGCTGGTGGGCTTTGGCACGAAAGCCGGCCTGTTTCCGATGCACACCTGGCTTCCGGACGCCCATAGCGAGGCGCCCAGCCCGATCAGCGCCATGCTCTCCGCGGTGCTGCTGAACTGCGCGCTGCTGGTCCTGGTGCGCTTCGCGACCATCTCCAACCTCGTGCTTGGCCCGGCGTTCGCACAAACCCTGTTCCTCATCTTTGGCATGCTGTCCATCGCCGCTGCGGCCCTGTTCATGTACGTTCAGCGCGATATCAAGCGCCTGCTGGCCTATTCCAGCATGGAAAACATCGGTCTGATCGTGCTGGCGTTTGGGCTGGGGGGGCCGGCAGGCGCTTTTGCGGGGCTGCTGCACGCCATCAACCACAGCCTCGTTAAGGCGCTGCTCTTCTGCACGACCGGCAACATTCTCATCAAGTACCATTCGCGCCACCTGGATCAGGTCAGGGGGCTGCTGCAGGCGATCCCGATCACGGGCGGCCTGCTGCTGATCGGCGCGTTCGCCCTGGTGGGCCTGCCCCCGTTCAACGTTTTCGTGAGCAAGTTCTTCATCATCGCCGCCGGGATGGGGACGGGCTACCTGTGGCTGATGGTCCTGTGCTTATTGCTGCTGATCATTGTCTTCGCCGCGTTCTTCCGGGTGATCGCATCGGCCGCGTTTGGGGCGAAGCCGGAAGGCATGGCCGGGGGCGAGGCCAACTGGCTGACGCTGGTGCCGGGTGCGGTCTTCGTCGGGCTGATCATCGCCCTCGGGTTGTTCGTGCCGGGGCAGTTGACCGGGTTGTTGAACGGCGCGAGCGGCCTGGTGCTGACCGGCGTCCCCGGCGGGCTGGACGCTGCGGCGGATATGAGCCTGTTGACGTATTTAGTGCCATAGCAGGTCACTTGGCAAGACGCGGGGTCGACTATGGTGATCGCGAATGAAGCGCCCAGGGTTGGGCAGAAGTACGTGGAAGCGGTGCGGGCCCGCTTTGGCGGTGCGCTGCTGGAGGAAGCCTGGCAGGCGCCTGACCAGGTGACGCTGACCGTCGCCCTCAACAGCCTGCCGGACGTTGTGGCGATGCTCTACTACGAGCAGGGCGGCTGGCTGGCCTCAGTAGCGGTCAATGACGAGCGCCCGCTGACCGGCATGTTCGCGATCTACTACATCCTCTCGGTGGAGGGGAACGGCGACCCGGTAGCCAACGATAACGCGTACGTGGTGGTGCGTGCCGAGATTGCGCCCCACCGGCCAGAGTTCCCGGCGGTCACGCCGCGCGTCCCGGCCGCGATCTGGTACGAGCGGGAAGCGCGAGACATGTTCGGCCTGCAGCCGGTCGGGCTGCCCGATCAGCGCCGCCTGGTGCTGCCTGACGACTGGCCCGATAACCTTTACCCGCTGCGCAAGGACGCGATGGACTACCGCTACCGGCCGGAACCTACCACCGAGGATGAGACGTACGACTTCATCGAAGTGGAAGGCGAAGGTATCGTCCAGGTGCCGCTTGGTCCGCTGCACATCACCTCCGACGAGCCGGGCCACTTCCGGCTGTACGTGGACGGCGAGCACATCGTCGACGCCGATTACCGGCTGTTCTACGTCCATCGCGGGATGGAGAAGCTGGCCGAGAGCCGGATGAGCTACGAGCAGGTCACCTTCCTGGCCGACCGGATCTGTGGCATTTGCGGCTATGCGCACAACGTGGCGTATGCCAACTCTGTCGAACGGGCGCTGGGTATCGCGGTGCCGGAGCGCGCGCACTTCATCCGCACCATCCTGCTGGAGACCGAGCGGCTGCACAGCCACCTGCTCAACCTGGGGCTGGCCTGCCACTTCGTCGGCTTCGACACCGGCTTTATGCAGTTCTTCCGCGTGCGCGAAAAGGCGATGACGATCGCGGAGTTGCTGACGGGCTCGCGCAAGACGTACGGCGTCAACCTGATCGGCGGGGTGCGGCGCGACATCCTGAAGGAGCAGCGGCTGACCACCCTGAAGCTGCTGGGCGAGTTGAAGGCCGAAGCCGCCACGCTGATCAGCATGCTGCTGGAGACACCCAACATCGTCCAGCGCACGCAGAACGTCGGCCGCCTGGAAACACAGGTCGCGCGCGACTACAGCCCGGTCGGGCCGACGCTGCGCGGTTCCGGTTTCGGCCGCGACATCCGTGCGATCCATCCCTACTGCGCCTATGACCGCGTGCCCTGGGCGGTGATCACCGAGGCCGGCTGTGACGTGCTGGCCCGCACGGTGAGCCGCGCCAGGGAATTCTTCGAATCGGTCCAGATCATCGAGCACTGCCTGGATACCATGCCGGAGGGGCCGGTGCTGACCGAGGGCTTCACCTACCAGCCGTATAAATTCGCTCTGGGCTACGTGGAGGCCCCGCGCGGCGAGGACATCCACTGGAGCATGCTGGGCGATAACCAGAAGATCTACCGCTGGAAGTGCCGCGCCTCCAGCTATAACAACTGGCCGCCGCTGCGCTACATGCTGCGCGGCAACACGATTTCTGACGCGCCGCTGATCGTCGCCAGCATCGATCCGTGCTATTCGTGCACCGAGCGGGTGACGGTTATCGACGTTCGCAAGAAGAAGGCAACCATCATCCCTTACAAGGAGATGGAACGCTACTGCATCGAACGCAAAGACTCGCCGCTGAAGTAGGCGCGGAGCGCCAGGCGTTGCACCAAGGAGGCAGGCGCTATGCTGAAGCTGATCAGGGAAGTGCTGAGGGTTGGTGAGGCGACCGTCGCCTATCCTGCCGCGCCGGTGGAGGTGGCGCCGGGCTTCCGGGGCAAGCCGCAGCATGACCCGGAGCGCTGCATCGCCTGCGCGGCCTGCGCGATCGCCTGCCCGCCCAATGCGCTGTCGATCACGACCGATCTCGACCAGGGGACGCGCACCTGGACCCTGTTCGTGGGGCGCTGTATCTACTGCGGGCGCTGTGAGGAAGTCTGCCCCACCCACGCGATCACGCTCAGCCCGAACTTTGAGCTGGCGGTGATGAACAAGCAGGACCTGTATGAGCGGGCAGAGTATGCGCTGGCGGCCTGCCGCATCTGCGGCGCGTACTTCGCCCCGGCCAAGGAGATCGCTTACGTGCGCGCCCTGCTGGAGAACAGCGGCCTGCCGGAGGAGTATGCGGCCAGCGCCCGCGCCCTGCTGGGGGTTTGCCCGGAATGTAAGCGCAAGAATGACGTCCGCAAGATCGTAGAACTGTACCAGGAGAAGGGCTGATGTCCGGCGATGACGGGAGGGTCAGCCAGGCGCTGGCCGCACACAGTCAGTATGCCATCCAGCAGGATCCGCACGTCGGGGAATTGAAGGCGGCGCTGCTGCGAGATATCCAGCGCTCAATCTACGTTTACCGCGTGGACTGCGGTGGTTGCAACGGCTGCGAGATCGAGATCTTCGCCGCCATCACGCCGCTGTTTGACGTTGAGCGTTTCGGAATCAAGGTGGTGTCGTCGCCGCGCCATGCCGATGTGCTGGTCTACACCGGCGCGATGACGCGCTCGATGCGTGTCCCGGCCCTGCGGGCCTACCACGCCGCGCCCGATCCCAAAATCTGTGTGGCGTACGGCGCATGCGGCTGCTCCGGCGGCATTTTCCACGACCTGTACTGCGTGTGGGGCGGCGCGGATAAGTTCATCCCCATCGACGTCTACATCCCCGGCTGCCCGCCAACGCCCGCGGCCACCATCTACGGCTTCGCCATGGCGCTGGGACTGCTCGGCCAGAAGCTGAAGGCCACCCACCACATCCAGGCGGAGGATGAGCAGGCACCGTTGCGGCATCCGGACCTGCCAGCAGCTCTGCGCGTGGGGATCGAGCGCGAAGCCCGGCGGATGGCCGGTTACTGGCACGGTAAACGCATCAGCGACGCGTTCCTCACGCTGGTCGAGCAGGATCCGGGGCGCGTTGCGGACAGCGTTCAGGCGTATCTGCAGCAGGAGGACGATCCCCGGCTGGCCGAGATCATGACCCGGCTGGAAAGCATCTATCGTGATGGCGCGGGAGCGCGCTGAGATGGCCGAGCGAGTGGTGTTCTACCAGTTGACGCACAAGTTCGTCAACCAGGACCAGGCGATCCCGGAGGAAGCGCGCCAGGTGATCTACTACTCGCTGGCAATCGGGCATCATGTGGGCGTTCTGGATTGCTTCCAGCCGCTGATGGACGTCCCGCTGGAGGCGTACCGCGCGTGGCTGGAGGGCCTGCCGGAGGGGGAAGGCCGGCGCAAGCTGGCGGGCGTGCTGGCGTGGGGCGAGATCGAGATCAACCGGGGCCACGCCCGCGACCTGGCGCCGCTGGTGGCAGAGTCGCTGGCGTGCGGGGCAGCGGCCTGGGTGGGCACGTTGAATGAGTGCCTGCGGATGATGATCGAAGAGCCGGCGTTTTATGTGATGGTGCGCAGAATGGCATGACCGGGAATGTGCTGCTGACGGTAGGTAACGCCCTGATGGGCGATGACGCGGCCGGGGCGCTGCTGGCCCGCAGGCTCCGCCAGGCGCCGCTGGTGGGCTGGGAGGCGCTGGAGGGCGGATCGGCGCCGGAGAATTGCCTGCACCGGGTTCGCGAGCTGGAGCCGGAGCGGGTGCTGGTCGTGGATGCCGCTGACATGGATCTGGAGCCGGGCGCGATCCGCCTGATCGGGATGGAGCAGATCGCGGATCCGTTCCTGATCACAACACACACGCTGCCGCTGTCCTACCTGCTGCAATCGTTACGGGAATTTGTGCCGCAGGTCGAACTGCTGGGCATCCAGCCGCGGGTGGTGGCCTTCGGCTACCCGGTCTCCAGCGCGGTGCAGGACGCTGTGGCGTGCGTGTATGAGAGCTTGCGGCGGGGTGAAGTGCCCTGGGAACGGCTGGCACCCGCCGCGCCGCTGACTGGATGGGATGAACACCCATGAACACGATTCAATCGCTTGAGGACCTGAATCACTTTCGAGAAACCGCGCTGGAAGCCAGACACAACCGGGCCGGGGTGGGGCATGTGCAGGTGAACGTCAGCCTGGGCAGTTGCGGGATCGCAGTTGGCGCCCTCGATACCCTGAAGGCGCTCCAGCAGCAGGTTGCCGAGAGCCGGCTCAGTGACGTTATTGTGGGCCAGACCGGGTGTACCGGCCTGTGCAGCGCCGAGCCGATTGTTGAAGTCATCACCAGGGGCCTCACGAAAGTGACATACGGCCGGGTGACGCCGGACATGGCCCGCCGCATCGTACAGGAACACGTGATCGGTGGGCACGTGGTCGAGGAATATGTCGTCAAAGGGTGAGTGACGCGGCGCGGGAGCCGATCGAGGTGTGACTATGGAGCAGGAAGCGACAGGGGTGGACATTGTGGCACTGGTCGAAGCGGCGATTGCCCGCCACGGCGCCACGCGTGATGCCGTGATCCCGATCCTGAGCGAGATCAACCGGACGCTGGGCTACCTGCCGGTGGCCGCCCTGCCGGAGATCCGGCGCCGCATCCAGGCCCCGGCGGAGGGCGTCTTCCTGGCAGATAGCCACCTGTATTCGGCGGCAAGCTTCTACAGCCTGTTTTCGCTCCAGCCGCTGGGCCGCCATGTGATCCGCTTCTGCGAGAGCGCGCCGTGCCATGTGATGGGCGGCCGGGAGGTCATCCAGGCGCTGCATGAGGCGCTGGGTGTGGAAATTGGCGAGACCACCCCGGATGAGAAGTGGTCGCTGCTGGCGACCAGTTGCCTGGGGGTGTGTGCGGTAGGGCCGGTGTTCATGGTGGATGACGATGTGTACGGAAACGTCACCGCGGACCAGGTGCCGGACATCCTGGCCCGCTACGAGTGAAGTTGATCAGGCTGCTGCGGCGCTAGCGGGGCGAGGTGCGCTATGAAGGTCATCCGTTCGATGGTCCTGGTCTCTGTGGATCAAGCGAGTCTGGAACGCGGTGCCGAAGCGGTGTTCCGCAGGTTCCTGGAAGAGATCGAGGCGTTCGGTCTCTCGGACAACATCGCCGTGTCCACCATCCGCGATGTCGGCCTGCGGGATGACCTCCCGCTGGTGATCGTCTATCCGGACGCGGCGGTGTACGGGCCGGTCACAGTGGAGGATGTGCCCACCATCGTCGAGGAGCACCTCCATAACGGCAACATCGTCCCGCACCTGCTGGCGATGATGCACGAACTGGCGCCGGAAATCGCCTGGACGCGCGGTCGGCGGGGCACGATGCCGGTCGAAAAAAGGATCATCCTGGAGCGGGCCGGAGTGGTGGACCCGGAGAGCATCGAGGACTACATCCTGAATGACGGCTTCCAGGCGCTGGGTAAGGCCCTGACCCAGATGACGCCGGCCGAGGTAATCGTCGAGGTTGATAAGTCTGGCCTGCAGGGCCGCGGCGGGGCGGGCTTCCCCACCGGCCGCAAGTGGAGTTTCGTGGCCAGCACGCCGGGCAGTACCAGATACGTGATCTGCAACGCTGACGAAAGCGAGCCGGGCACCTTCAAGGACCGCACGATCCTGGAGGGCGATCCGTTCAGCATCGTGGAAGCGATGACCATCGCCGGGTACGCCGTCGGCGCGCATGAGGGGTACATCTACATTCGCGGGGAGTATCCGCACGCCTACCGGCGGGTTGAGAGCGCGATCCGCCAGGCGGAGGAACATGGCCTGCTGGGCGACCGCATCTTCGGGACGGATTTCAGCTTCCACATCCATCCCCACGCCGGGGCGGGAGCGTACATCTGCGGCGAAGAGACTGCCCTGATTGAATCGCTGGAGGGCAAGCGCGGCATGCCGCGCCCGCGCCCGCCGTATCCCACCACCTGCGGGCTGTTCGGCAAACCGACCGTCGTCAATAACGTGGAGACGCTGGCCAACGTGCCGCCGATCATCCGCAATGGCGCGGCGTGGTACCGCGAGATCGGCTCGCCCAAGAGCACCGGCACCAAGGTGTACACGATCCTGGGCAACGTCAACTTCACCGGGCTAATCGAAGTGCCGATGGGCATCACCCTGCGCGAGGTGATCGACATCTATGGTAAGGGGATGCGCAACGGCAAGGCGCTGAAGCTGGTGCAGACAGGCGGCTCCAGCGGGACGATCGTCCCGGCGGCGCTGCAGGATACGCCGCTGGACTTCGACTCGTTCCGCAATGCCGGTGTTTCGCTGGGATCGGGCGCGCTGCTGGTGTGCGATGAGGACACATGCGTCGTCGACCTGGCCAAAGTGATCCTGCGCTTCTTCCGCAACGAATGCTGCGGCAAGTGCACGCCCTGCCGCATCGGCACGCTGCGCCTGTACGAAATCATGTGCGAGATTTCGGAAGGCACCGCCGCGCTGAGCGATCTGGCCGTGATGGACGACATCTCGGTGGCGATGTCCGAAGTCTCCAATTGCGGCCTGGGCCAGACGGCTTCCACAGCCCTGCGGGACATCCTGAAATACTTCCGCGAGGAAGTTGAGCTGCATATCACGGCCCGGATTTGTCCAACCGGCGTCTGCCCGGTGGCGAAGAGCATCCCTGAAGCGGTCGCGGACCGGCCGGCTGCGCCAGCGCAGGCCGGTTGAAGGAGAGACAGCCATGATCAGCCTGACGATCAATGGTCAGACGCTCGAGGTTCCCGAGCATACGACGGTGCTGCAGGCCGCGGAGCAGGCGGGGATTGTCATCCCCACGTTATGCCACCATAAGGACCTGACGCCCTATGGCGGCTGCCGCCTGTGCTCGGTGGACATCGAGGGCTTGCGCCTGCCGGCTACGGCCTGCACGATGCCTGTCTCGCCGGGGATGGTCGTCCGCACCGAAAGCCCGGCCCTGACCCGCTACCGCCGCACGATCCTGGAGCTGCTGCTGGTGCGTTTCTACGACGCGGGTTACACCCACACCGCTGACGGTTCCGCGCCGGTGCTGGATACGCAGTTCGCCTACTGGGTGGACTATTACGGCATCGACATGCAGCGCGCGATGGCGCAGAAGCCGTTCCGCCAGATCGACAGCGATCCCAACCCGTACATCTGGGTGGATAAGAACAAGTGCATCATGTGCACGCGCTGCGTACGAGCCTGTGCCGAGGTTCAGGGTCGCTTCGTGTGGACACAGGCTTACCGGGGTTACGACCTGCGGATCGTGGCCGGGGCGGATACCACCATGCTCCAGGCGCGGTGCGAATCGTGCGGGGCCTGCGTGGCGCACTGCCCGACCGGCGCGCTGGATAACAAGCTCTCCGTCAAGCTCGGCCCGCCCGACCGATTGGTGACGACGACCTGCGCGTATTGCGGCGTTGGCTGCCAGCTCGATCTGGGCGTCAGGGATGACGTGCCGGGCGGGCGCGTCCTGCGTGTCACGTCAACCGCAAAGGCCCCGGTCAATGGCGATCACCTGTGCGTCAAGGGCCGCTATGGCTACGACTTCATCCACTCGCCACAGCGCATCCGCCAACCGCGCGTGCGCCAGTACCTGCTGGATGGAGCGCCCCGCCCCCGGAATCGCGGCTCCTGGGTGGAAGTGGACTGGGACACGGCGCTGGATATCGCGGCGGCAGGGCTGAAGGCCGCGCGCGACCGGTTCGGCCCGGAGAGCCTGGGACTGCTGACTTCCGGGAAGTGCCTGAACGAAGAAAACTACCTGATGAGCAAGCTGGCCCGCCAGGTGCTGGGCACCAACAACATCGACTGCTGTGACCACGCCAGCCATCCCAGCCCGGTGGATGGCCTGGAGACCGCGCTGGGGGTTTACGCCCAGACCAATTCGCTGGAGGACGTGGCGCATGGCGCAAAATCGGTACTGGTGATCGGCTCCAACACCAGTGAGCAGCACCCGATCTTCGGCGTGCAGCTCCGCCAGGCAGCGCTGCGGCGCGGCTGCAAGCTGGTGGTGGCCCATCCGGATTTCATCAACATGGCGGAATACGCCGCCCTGCGGCTCGTCCACCGGCCGGGCACGGAGACAGCCCTGGTCAATGGCCTGATGCACATCATCCTCCAGCATGGCTGGGAAGATCGCGCCTTCATTGCGCAGTATACGACCGGGTTCGAGGACTTCACCCGCAGCCTGGAAGCCTTCACCCCGGCACGGGTGGCGGCGCTGACCGGCGTGGACGAGGCTACCCTGCGCCATGCAGCGGAGATCCTGGCAACCAACCGCCCGATGGCGATCGTGTGGGGCACGGACCTGGCGCACTACCCGGCAGGGCGCCGCAACGTCCTGAGCCTGGTCAACCTGCAGCTGCTGCTGGGCAACTTCGGCATGCCCGGTGGCGGCGTGATCCCGCTGCGCACGCACACCAACTCTCAGGGTGCCTGTGACATGGGCGGGCATCCGGACTTCTACCCCGGCTACCAGGCGGCAGCCACTGAGGCGATCCGCCGCAAGTTCGAAACCGCCTGGGGCAAGGGGCTGCCCGCCAGCCCGGGCCTGACCGCGCCCGCGATGCTGCGCGCCGCGGGAGAAAGCGCGTTGAAGGCGCTATTCGTCCTGGGCGAGGACGTGATTGGTGGCGCGTCCGACGCGCCGCAGGCCCAGCGCAGCCTGGGGCAATGCGATTTCGTGGTGCAGATGGCGGTGTTCGAGTCGGAGACCTCGCGCCATGCCGATGTACTGCTGCCCGGCGTGACGTTCGCGGAAAAGACGGGAACGTTTACCAGCACCGAACGACGGATCCAGATGGTGCGCCAGGCCATCGCGCCCCAGGGGGGTGCCCGGCCGGACTGGCAGGTGATCGTGGACCTGGCCCGCCGCCTCCGGCAAGGACCGGCGGATGGGGAGTACGGAGCATGGGATTATCGTGACACCGCCCAGATCATGGCGGAGATCGCGGCGCTCACCCCCATTTACGCCGGGGTGTCGCATGAGCGTCTGGAGCGCACCGGCAGCCTGCCCTGGCCGGTGAAGAACGTCGGGCATGCGGGTACGCCTATCCTGGCGATGGAGCACTTCACCGGCGGGCAGGGCAGATTCGTGATTGCTGGCGAAGAACAGCCAGCCTGGGCCTGATCGTCTGCGGCGATCTGTCGGCCCGTAGTAAGCGTGTCCAGAATTGATCTTGTGTAACTCCCTGAAAGTGCTCCGCCACGCGATCTTGAAAAGCGTCCGCTAAACCAGGGCAAGGTCACTTGTTCCTTATGGCCCCGTCAACAACAACAGCCCCGGGTGATAGAGCGCCCGGGGATGTGCTCCAGATCGATCATCACGTTAGCAGACATCGGGAACAGGCGTCAGCGGCGAGGTGCGCAGCAGCCTGTAATGCCCCAGCTGGTTGGACAGCGGCCGCAGCAAGTCCGCCTGCGACGGGCCGTCCGACGTCCCTGCACCGGCGACATTTCCGCGCACGGCGCGCACTCCTTCCAGCACAGACTCTGAGCTCGCCCCCTGCATCCCGTAGGCTGAGGCCGCACGGCCCTCCCGCTGGAATGATCCGAAGTGCGGCATCATCTCCACACACAGGACGCTCAGCGAGGCGTCGATGGGCAGCCCCAGCGCGGCCAGCAGCGCCTTGATTTCAGCATCCTTCCAGGACGTGGAGGCCCAGGCAGGGCTGTTCGCGTTGCCTCTGGCCAGCACAACCGTGCCCTCGGCGGTGATGAGTTCCTGCAGCTTGCGGGGAATCAGGTTGAGCTTGCGCTCATCGATCAGGATATTCCGGTTATCCAGCCCGTCCGCCTGCCTGACCTGGGCGTACAGCAGGGCCCAGAGGTCCGTCCGGGGCGGATTGGCGGTGATGTTCTTGCCGTTCAGGACAGCAACCGCATGGGGTGCCTCCACCAGCAGCCGCACCTCATCGCGGTGACAGGTGCAGAACAGGTCTGGAGCCGGGTGCTGGACCCCGGTCGTGCGTAGCGGACGCCCGAAGCGCCCCTGTGCCGTGGACCAGATATCGGCATGGCCCACCCGCAGCTCGTAGGTGAAGAAGCCAAACAACTCATTGCTCTCCGCATGCAGGCCGGGCGGCAGCGGCACCAGATAGTGCCGGTCGGAACTCGTCGATTGCTCCAGCGGTTGCATCGCGCCCAGACCGGCATGGTCATCACTCTGGCCCGGCGTAATCACGCGGATGTACTCAGGATCGATGCCCAGCGGCGGCTCATCCGGCGGCACGAAGGTCTCCGGACGGTTATCGGATAGCAGCGGATCCGCCGAATAGCCCAGGAGTCGGATGAAGTAGAGATCGTTAGGATCGCGCACCGGCTCTTCGAACTCCAGCCACAGGTAACGCTCACGGGGCTCGGTGGCCGAGTAGGCCTCGTCGCGCCGGTACTGGCTGAGCGCCATCCCGGCCGACACGATCCGCGGCACCTGGGCGGGCGGGGTCGTGACCGGCAGGCTGAGCGTCAGCGGCTCAGGATCGTCCTGGTCAGCGGGCGCAACCCTGAAGCGCGGCTCGATCCGGTAACTCAGCTCGATGACGTCAGGGAAGGCGGTTTCCAGCGGATCGTCGGGCTGCGGCCGGGTTGACTTGGGCTCGACAGCATCCAGATAGATCAGCGTCGTCTTGCTGCGGTCAGGACTCTGCAGGGCATTGATCGGGGCGGTGCCCTTCATCTCCAGGTCCCCGATTGGGCGGCCCTGGTTATCGTCTATGTCAGCGTCGGACTGGAACTTCAGGTCGCGGAACACCTCAAAGCTCACCTCTTCGACCATATCCCAGGTCCAGTCCCGATCCACCTGGAAGGTCAGCGCGACAATCCAGTGGTTGAGCAGTTCGTCCCTGGAGGCAAAGGTGATCGAGGAGTGATCGGGTGCCAGCGTATGCCGGATGCGGCGCGAACAGCCGAAGACGACCCGCTGGCCTTTTTCGCCCACCAGGGTCAACCCGCGGTGTTCAACGTCCAACTGCTGGGCCAGCCGCTGGATCAGGGCGGGAGTGCTGGCCGCGCCCCGCCGGAAGAGCCAGGTTTGAAGCCGGCCATCGTTCGGCTGGGGCGGGTCAGGCTGCAGGTAAATGCCGCGAATCTGGCGGGATGCGCTCAACTCGGCGAGCAGTTCCCGCTCATCCACCGATTCACGCCGCACCTTCAGCTGGACGGGCTTGCCGATGCGCGTGGTCGGCGTGCCGTAGTAGCCGGGGACGTCATCACCCAGGGCGCGCAGGGTCAGCCGGATTTCGCGCCCTCGCGGCAGCACCAGCTCATCGAGATCGAGCAGATCAGCTTCGCTCACACCCAGGTCACCCAGGTCCGACGGATCGCCGAAATTCAGGACGTTGGCCTGGCGGAAGTCCAGGGGGATTGACAGCGGCGCATCGAAGTCACCCGGCAGGTTGCGGTAGGTGGTGTACAGGTGGATGAAGGGCTCTTTGCCCGAAAGCGACAACAGGTTGTCCATTTTCAGGGTGCGGACTTCCACATCGATCTGGACCCGCACCACATCGGGGTCAGCGATGCCGAAACTGCCCACTCCCGCTGCGGCATCGGATGCCGCCTGCAGCAGCGGGATGGGATCGGTGTACTTGCCCGTGAACACCACGCTCGGATAGCCCAGCAAGGGCCGCCGCACCGTGAGGGTATCGCCGGGGAAGTAGGTATCCAGCGGCGTGTCAGGCAGGCGGGGCAGGTTGTCACGCGCAGCGGTTCCGGCTGGACAAAACGCTTGAAGTGCTGGGTGGCAATGGGGGCTGGCGCTTCATCAACCGGCTGCTGGGCCGAATCCGGCCCGCCGCTGGTCATATCCATCAGGCGCACCCGGAACTCATAAATCTCGCCATAGTGCAGCGGGATTTCATCGATCCCGACGGGATTGTAGAGGCGGCCCAGCACCACGGCTTGAGTCGTGGCCTCCCCGGTCTTAAACAGGGCGGCGGCGTCCTCGTCCGGCAAAACCAGCGAATGTCCGTTCCAGCTGGAAAAGTAGGACGGCAGCCAGAACTGCCCGTTGGCCTGGTCCCCGGTCAGTTGCATGGGATGGACCTCAACCCCCAGCTCGCCCGCGAACGTTCCCAGATTCACCGGGCCAAGCTGCAGCGCGGTCTTGCTTTTAACACTGACCAGCGAGTGCCATTCGGTCTCGCCCAGCAGGCGGGCATCGATCCGGTAGCCAAAGACGCCCATCGGTGCGTCCAGGCGCTTGCCGGTGCCCGGCTGCTCATCCTGTTCCTTCAACTGGCGATTCTGCCAGATGAGCACCTGCTCGTCATCCCAGCCCAGGCGGATACCGATATCATGCAGCGGCGGGAAGCCGTCGTCCTCTTCGGCCAGCAGATTCTGGCTGATGGGCTGGCTGGAATGGACGATCTTGCTGAATCCGTCGCTGTATTCCGCGGCTTCGATGAAGGCCTGGTCGTAGTTGCCATCGGGGCCAGCCACATTGTAGAGGACGGGGAAGAGCACCGGGGCAAACAGCGGGCGGGCGGTGCCAGCCTCCAGCGCCGGGATGCGGGCGGCGTAGTGACGGATGAAGTTGAACTGATCATCCGGGGCCAGCCCCGCCAGGTAGTCGCTGCCCTCGGCCAGCGTGACGTACAGGAAACCGCCGTCCTCAAATGTGGAAGCATCGACAGCAATAGTGACCTCCCGGATCAGCCCCAGGCGGCGCGCCAGCGCGGGGTGGCGCAGGCAGTACGCGTAGACCTTGCCCCACGTAACCTCCGAGGAGGACGGCTTGAAGGCCGGATTTGGCCCGGTGTCCTCCTTGATGGCGCAGTGGTAGCTGTCATCGGTGACCGCTTCCGGCACCCGCGGCCGGGTGAAGTGAAACGCCTGCCGGTAGGTTGGAGTCAGGTACTTCTTGATGTTCAGCTGCGGTTTGGGCGGCTGCGCCAGGTCCGTGGCTGCGATTGTGTTCTTGATCTGGAACTGGTTCTGTAACTCGGTAAAGATGGCCACCGCATCCGGGAAGGTGGCGGCTGGCCCCAGCGTGACTGTCGCATCCACCGGGGCGTGAGTCGGAAACTGCCCCAGATCGGAAATGATGCGCGCCTCCAGGCGCAGGCTGGATTGCGCGAAGGCGGGGCCGGTGCTGGCCGCGTTCGGAAAGCCCAGCGGCAGGTCCAGCAGCGGATTGCCTGACCACTGCGTGCCGATCTGGGGCAGGATCAGGATGTTCACGGTCAGGTTGCTGCCGTCAAAACGCTGTGGAAACGTCAGAATGTTCAGACGATATTGGTCAAACATCGGGTTACCAACCTCCGCTTACGCTATTTGCCGGGTTTCCTGCCAGGACTCGGAGAAACTGATATTGATGATCAGGAAGATGCTGATATCCAGCCCAAAGGTCACCTGGGCGATCATGTTGGTCGTGTCCGATCCGAACTGCCTTTCAATCATGCCTTTGGCCTCGATCGTGATCGTCACGGTGACGATGCCGCCCAGAATCTCGGCCCTGCCCCGGAACAACAGGAAGGCCGCAG
>CAZGYW010000001.1:20648-29305 GCA_964530495.1 uncultured Anaerolineae bacterium | reverse complement strand
CCCCACCCCCCTATCCTACACTCTTTCCCTACACGACGCTCTTCCGATCTTAGGCGATATGCCACTCAACATGAAACTTGCGCAGCAGTGGGCTGAGAAAAATGAAGGGCGCCAACAGGCGTTGGAAGCAATTTCCTACGCCCGTGAAAATCTGTTTGTGCCCGGGTACTGGGAAGCAACGGGCCTCGTCTGGGATGCCTGGACTCGTATGACGGATGAAGATATTCCCGCACAGCAGGCTCTGGAGGAGGTCGTTGTGCAGATGCAGGAGATCCTGGACCAGACCTGGGAAACATTCGAGCAGGGAACAATACCTGAATAAAAGCAGTTCGCAGGTTAGCAGCGCCGCCAGGGAGTGATTTCCTGGCGGCGCAGGTTGGTTTTATTCGCGATTGTAGCCTTCGTTTCGATCCAGAGTTCATGCTGGAAAATCATCTTCAGGAGAAAAATGCAAACTGCCTATCGATCCATAAACACTCACACGCAGCAAAGCGGGAGCGAGGGAAAGCTGGCAGCCAAAGAGGAACGAGCGGCTTATTTGTTCTTGCTCCCCTGGCTCTTTGGTACAGTCGTCCTGCTGATTGGCCCGATCATCGCCTCGGTTTTTATCAGCATGACCAAGTGGAATATGTCGACGCCGCCGATTTGGGTCGGGTTGGAGAACTACCGGCGCATGTTTTTTAGCGACCGGGATTTCTACCATTCGATGGGCGTTACCCTACGATACACCTTAATGTCCGTGCCGATTTATATGGTTGCCGGGCTAGGAATTTCTCTGCTCCTAAACCAAAAATTGAAGGGCATGAATGCATTCCGGACGGTGCTATTCATGCCGTCCGTGATCGCCGGAACTGCCGTGGCGGTGCTGTGGTCGATGCTGCTCAACCCGGATATTGGCGTGGTGAACCAGGCCTTGCGGTTTATCGGCATTGCCAACCCACCGCGCTGGCTCAGCAGCAATGAATGGGCGCTCCCGGCCTTCGTGCTGATGGGTCTTTGGAGTATCGGCGGAGGTGTGATTATTTACCTGGCCGGGCTGCAGAACATTCCCCCGCACCTTTATGAAGCCGCGGATATCGATGGCGCGAACCCGCTGCAAAAGTTTTTTTACATCACGCTGCCGTTGCTTACCCCGACCATCTTTTTTACCCTCATCACCAGCCTGATCGGCTCCTTCCAGGTTTTTGATGGCGCTTACGTTTTAAACGGTCGCGGTGCGCGCAGGGGAGCGCTGCTTTTTTACCTGCTTCATCTTTACAATGAAGGTTTCCGCGGCGCAAGGTTTGGGTATGCGTCCGCACTGGCCTGGGTACTGGTGATCCTGGCGGCAGTTGTCATTGTGATTACATTTCGTACATCCGAGCGATGGGTATATTACGAAACAGACAATCGGTGAGTTGCTTGCGGTTAGGAGAAAATTATGCAGATCTCAGCTACGGGCAGTTCCATTAATTATCACCGGATAATCTACTGGACAATCATTTTCATCAAGTACGCGCTACTGATCGCCCTATGCGCCTTTATCCTGATGCCGGTGGGCTGGATGCTTACCGTTTCGCTAAAGCCGCAGGGCGTGCCGGTCTTCACCATTCCCCCTGAGTGGCTGCCTACCCGCTATTTCGAATGGGAAAACTACCGTCAGGCGCTGACGACTCCCACGCGACCTTTTCTGCGCTACACCTTTAACACGCTCATCATTTTCAGTGGGAATGTGGTAGGGGCGCTTATGTCGTGCTCCCTGGTGGCGTTTGCTTTTGCAAGGCTGCGCTTTCGCCGGAGCGAGCTTCTGTTCAACTTCCTGATCATCACCATGCTCATTCCATGGCAGGTGCTGATGATTCCTCAGTTCCTGATGTTCCATAAACTTGGATGGTACGGAACCTATTTGCCGCTGATTGTCCCCTCATTTTTCGGCAGCGCCTTTTTCATCTTCATGATCCGCCAGTATATGCGTACGTTCCCAAAAGAGCTGGATGACGCCGCGAAAATAGACGGGTGTAATTACTTCCAGATCTACTGGCATATCATTCTGCCCCTGTGCATCCCGGTCCTGACCGTGGTGGTGGTATTCCTCTTTTTAGGGTCCTGGGGCGACCTGCTGGGCCCATTGATCTACCTGGACCACAACAATAAATTCACAGTTGCCATTGGGCTGGCAAATTTCGCCACGCGCGCGAACCCGAACACCAGCCAGTTGATGGCAGCCAACTTAATCATGATGTTGCCACCCATGCTGATTTACTTTTTTGCCCAGGATAAGCTGATTGGCGGGATCGCCTCAGTCGGTCTGAAAGGGTAAACGATCTGTATGACTATCTACCCAGAAACAACACTTCCGCGCCACTGGTGGGAAACAGTCTCGGCAATAGCGCGGCCCTGGTTAAAATTAGGCCACGTCGATGGTCCGCGCACGCTCCCCGAGCTGACCGCCCAACTTGACCATTATAAAGCGCGCGGAGTGGACGCGTTAGAAATTTTTGCCCCGTCCAAAGGAGGGGTATGCTACCAGGGGTTGGACACACTCGATTACTACCAGGTTGATCCACAGATAGGGACCCTTGATGACTTCACCTATCTGGTCAGCCAGGCGCACGCTCGCGGGATAGCAATGATTGTCTTTCACAATCTGGGTTATGGCAACGAACAGTACTCCGCCTTCCTCAAAGCATGTGACGATATGCGCGCAGGTGTTGAAAGCGATGAAACGCGCATGTTTTTATGGAGCGATACTGGTGAGGACGTGATGGACCGCAGCCTGGCTCCCCATTTTATGAACGACTTACATGGGAACTGGCGTTGGAGCGATCGGGCAGGTAAATACTTCTGGGTCAAATGGGAAGGAGAGCACGGCGGGTATCACCTGCCACAGTTCAATTTTGGCTTTCCAGGCTGGCAGGCAGAGGTAAGCCGCATCATAACGTTCTGGCTGCAAACCGGTATCGATGGTATAGTGATTGACGCGGTCAACTGGTATGTAAACTGTAATTGGGAAATCACGCGCCAGAGCATGACCGACGAGGTAAATGCTGCCGATAATCAGTTCAGCCAGCCAGAGGGCGCGGGTGGCTTTGATGACGACCCGGTTCCCTGGATTAGTAAAGGCGGGTTCAATTGTGTGATGGATTATTCCATTAAAAAGTGGTGGGAAGGTCGCGACTTGATCCGCAATGCCATATTATCTGGCAATCCCCGCCCAATTGAGGCGGCCCTGGCAGGATATCGTGATCGTGTGACAGCATCAGGCGGCATTTGCTACATCGATCCGCCCAACCTGGAGGACCTGCCGACTTCCCAGCGCTTGCTTGGCGCCGCACTGGTCGCAACAATGGGTGAACTGCTCCTGCTGACCGGAAACCAGGTCGAAGAACTGCTTGCATCCGAACCAATGAGTGAATACACACGAGGGCTGCAATGGCTGTTAGAGGTACGCCGCCGTCACCCGGCTCTTTGCGCTGGTGGCGTTCGCCGGCAGGTATCCACCCAGAACGATAATCTATTTTTTGCCTTTGTGCGCGGAACAGGGCCAGGACAGATGCTCGTTGTCACCAGCTTTCAGCCCACACAGCATGTTATAACTATCGAATGCTCAACCGACTTGCAAGATGTGCGGACAGGAGAAATATTCCAATCCGCCAGCGGTAGAGTCGCCGTCTCTCTGGATCCATATGGCTTCCGAATATTTAAGATAATTGAAAACAGGAATAGATGACAATGCTTCCTACTGATTACCTCGAACGTGTCTACGCCGGCGTACTGGGCAAGATCGTCGGCGTCTACCTGGGCCGCCCCTTCGAGGGCTGGACCTATGAAAAGATCATAGCCGAACTGGGCGAGGTGAGCTATTACGTTCACAACAAACTTAACAAGCCCCTGGTCGTCACTGACGACGACATCTCCGGTACCTTCACTTTCCTGCGCGCGCTGCCCGACCACGGCAACCGCCCCGATCTGACCCCCGAGGAAATCGGCCGCACCTGGCTCAACTATCTGATCGAGCGCAAGACCATCCTGTGGTGGGGCGGCATTGGCAATTCCACCGAGCACACCGCTTACCTGCGTCTCAAACACGGTATCCCCGCCCCGCGCAGCGGTTCCATTGCACTCAATGGGCCGATTGTGGCCGAACAGATCGGCGCGCAAATCTTCATCGATGGCTGGGCCATGGTTGCGCCGGGTGACCCTGAGCGCGCGGCTGACCTGGCCCGGCGGGCGGCTTCAGTCAGCCACGATGGCGAGGCCATCTATGGGGCGCAGGTGCTGGCTGCGATGGAATCTCTTGCCTTTGTAGAGCACGACATTGACCGGCTGATCGATACCGGCGTGGCGCTGATTCCGTCCGGATCGACCATCTACCGCATGATCGCCGACCTGCGTGACTGGCACATCCGCGACGGCGACTGGCGCAAAACCCGCCAGCGCATCGTCGACCAGTACGGCTACAAAGACTTCATCGGCGGCTGCCATATGGTCCCCAACCACGCCCTGATCCACCTCGGGCTGCTCTACGGGCAGGGCGACTTCCAGAAATCACTGATGATCTGCAACACCGCCGGCTGGGATACCGATTGCAACTCAGGCAACCTGGGTTGCCTGCTGGGCATCCGCGGCGGGCTGGACACCTTCGCGGGGCCGGTTGACTGGCGCGGGCCGGTAGCCGATCGGATCTACCTGCCAACCATGGATGGTGGGCGCTGCGTGACCGATGCCGTGCAGGAAACGCTATCCATCGTCAACTTGGGGCGGGCAATGGCAGGTGAGGAACCTATTGCTCCTAAAGCGGGCGCGCGCTTCCACTTTGAGCTGCCCGGCTCGGTGCAGGCCTTCCAGGTTGAAACGGAGAGCACCGGGGCTGCCAGCGCGACAATTGCAAATGTACCCGGGCATTCTCGCGCTGGCTGGCGTTCGCTGGCCATTCGCCGCAACGCGCCGGTCAGTGGGCCTTGCATCGTCCGTGCGCAGACGGCTACTTTCATTCTGCCCACCGACCTGGACATGCCTGGCTACGAGCTGATTGCCTCACCCACCCTCTACCCCGGGCAAACGCTGCGCGGCGGCGTGTGGGCCGACGAACACAATCCCGGCCCAATAACTGCCCGCCTGGCAGTTGCCTATTATGACGCCAGCGACCAACCGGCCAGACTCAGCGGGCCTGAGGTCATCCTCCAACCCGGACAGTCTGAAGCGCTGGCCTGGACCCTGCCCGAGCTGCGCGGCATGCCAATTTTCGCCGCCGGCGTTGAAATGCTTGAACCTGGCCAGGGATCTCCCACCCTTTATCTGGATTACCTGACCTGGGAAGGCACACCTTGCACTATCTTCACGCGTCCCACGGGTGGCTCCCCATCCTTTCACACCCGGGGAGTGTGGCGGCAGGCCTGGGTCAACGCGGTAGACCAGTGGGAGAAGCGCTACCCTGAGGCTTTCCGACTGGTGCAGAACCGCGGACGGGGGATGATCGCGACCGGCACGCGCGAGTGGACCGATTACCGCGTCACGGCAGACATCCGCCCGGCCCTGCTAAGCCTTGGCGGGCTGGCCGCGCGGGTGCAGGGATTGCAACGCTTCTACACCCTGGCGCTGACCGGCGACCACAAGATCCGCCTGCTGAAGATCTACGAAGGCCAGGAAACCGTGCTGGCCGAGGCCCCCTGCGAATGGCAGCCCTGGCAGACCTACCGGCTCAGCCTTGAAGTGCATGACAGTCACCTGCGCGGGTGGCTGGATGGCCGGCTGGTGGCCGACGTCGAAGATCGGGAAATCCCACTCGCCTCTGGCGCAATTGGACTGGTGGTGAAAGAAGGCCACCTGATGACCGACCAGGTCAACGTAGAAGCACTCGCCTCGTAATTTTCATGCGAACCAGGCCCCGCCGTTGATCTCCATCACCTCACCGGTCACAAATGCGGCCATGGTAGAACACAAATAGAGCACGGCGCCGGCCACGTCATCCGGCGCGCCCGCATGGCCCAGGGGAATACCAGCAATGGTCGCCCGGATCGCCTCCGGGCTGGTAAATGTTTGGTGGAATGCCGTTTCCAGGATCAGTCCAGGCGCGACCGCGTTCACCGTGATTCCGCGAGGACCCAACTCTTTCGCCAGGCCTCGAGTCAACCCGATCAGGCCGGCTTTCGCCGCAGCGTAGGCTGTAGCTCCGTTTGCGCCGCCCGTATGCGCTGCCAGCGATGAAACATAGACAATTCTTCCCCGCCCAGGCGAAAGAAATGGCAGCGCGGCATGGGTCACATAAAAAGCGCTGTCGAGATTCACCGCCATCACTTTGCGCCAATGCTCTCCGTCCATGTCAGCGATCGGCACCCGCCCGACCATATGACCGGCGTTGTTTACGAGGAAGTCGATTGACCCACCCAGCCGCTGCGCCGCCTGCGGGACAATTTGGTCGACCCTGGCGCTGTCGGTTGCGTCCAGCGCCAGAGCATGGGCCTTGCGGCCAAGTGCCTGGATGGCATCAACAGTTTCTTCAGCGGAATCGGCGTGGGAAAAGTAGGTAATGGCCACATCGACACCGCCGCGAGCCAATGCGACCGCAATCGCCTTACCAATCCCTGTGCCGCCACCGGTAACCAACGCAGTCCGTCCGGGTATCTGAACTTCCATCGTGTGATCTCCGTTTGAATAATGATGAAGGGGCATTCAAGACCAACAGATCTATTTTAACCGTCAAGGAAAATTTCAGGAAAAGGTAAGGGACCTGCTTTCACAAGCCCATGCTGGTGCTCATGGATGATCGGTTTCCGTGGAATAAAACAGTACCGGTTTGGCAAACAGCGGTGAGCCGTTTGCCAAACCGGTTGTTTGTGAAGCGATTTCGTCGGCTGCAGGCCGGCCGGTGTTAATGTCGGTGCAACTACCGGGCCAGGTCAAACCGGTCGAGGTTCATTACCTTATTCCACACCGCCACGAAGTCCTTCAGGAACTTCTCCTGCGAGTCCGCGCAGGCGTAGACTTCCGCCAGGGCGCGCAGTTGGGAGTTCGAACCGAAGATCAGGTCGACCCGCGTTCCGGTCCACTTGAGCTCGCCCGTGGCACGGTCGCAGCCCTCAAAGACGTTCTCGTCATCCGCGCTGGCCTTCCAGGTCGTGCTCATATCGAGCAGGTTCACGAAGAAGTCATTCGTCAGCGTGCCCGGCCGGCTGGTGAATACGCCGTGTTGGGCCTGGTTGTAGTTGGCATTGAGGACGCGCATCCCACCGATCAATACCGTCATTTCAGGCGCGGTCAGCGTCAGCAGTTGCGCCCGGTCGACCAACAGAGCCTCTGCCGGTACAGAGAACTTGGTTTTGAGGTAATTACGGAACCCATCCGCGACCGGTTCGAGGACGGAGAACGACTCCACGTCAGTCTGTTCCTGCGAAGCATCCGTACGCCCAGGAGTGAAGGGAACATCCACAGCGTAACCAGCATTCTTCGCCGCCTGCTCAACAGCAGCGCAGCCGCCCAGAACGATCAGGTCGGCCAGCGAAACCTTTTTTCCACCGGCCTGCGCGGCGTTGAATTCCTTCTGGATTCCCTCCAGCTTCTTCAGTACGTTCGCCAGCTGGTCCGGCTGGTTGATTTCCCAATCCTTCTGCGGCGCAAGCCGAACCCGCGCCCCATTCGCACCACCGCGCTTGTCGGAGCCGCGGAAGGTGGCTGCCGACGCCCAGGCAGTGGAGACCAGTTCCGAGATCGACAGCCCGGAGGCAAGGATCTTGGCCTTAAGCGCCGCAATGTCAGCCATGTCGATCAGTTCGTGGTCGACAGCGGGGACGGGGTCCTGCCAGATTAACTCTTCGGCCGGAACTTCCGGGCCGAGATAGCGCGAGCGCGGGCCCATATCGCGATGGGTCAGCTTGAACCAGGCCCGGGCGAACGCGTCCGCGAACTGGTCCGGATTCTCAAAGAAGCGCCTGGAAATTTTTTCATATTCCGGGTCGAACCGCAAAGCCAGGTCCGTGGTCAGCATGGCTGGCGCGTGCCGTTTAGACTTGTCATGCGCATCCGGCACCGAAGTGGCACCCGCGCCATGCTTTGGCACCCACTGGTGCGCGCCGGCCGGGCTCTTGACCAGTTCCCAATCGTAGCCAAACAGATTCCAGAAGAAGTTATTCGACCATTTTGTCGGGGTTGAGGTCCAGGTGACTTCCAGACCGCTGGTGATCGTGTCGCCGCCTTTGCCGGTGCCATAAGTGCTTCGCCAACCCAGGCCCTGCTCTTCGATGCTGGCCGCTTCCGGCTCAGGCCCAACGTGGGTTGCAGGGCCGGCGCCGTGCGTTTTACCAAAAGTATGGCCGCCGGCAATCAGCGCCACTGTTTCCTCATCGTTCATCGCCATGCGTGCAAAAGTCTCGCGGATATCCTTGGCCGCGGCGAGCGGATCTGGATTTCCATTGGGCCCTTCCGGATTTACATAAATCAGGCCCATCTGCACGGCGGCGAGGGGATTCTCGAGGTCTCGTTCCCCGGAATAGCGCTTGTCGCCCAGCCACTCAGTTTCGGACCCCCAGTAGGTCTCGTCCGGCTCCCACACATCGGCACGCCCGCCGCCAAAACCAAAGGTCTTAAAGCCCATCGACTCAAGCGCGCAGTTGCCCGCCAGGATCATGAGGTCGGCCCATGAGATCTGTTTGCCATATTTCTGCTTGATCGGCCACAGCAGT
>CAZGYW010000001.1:0-20638 GCA_964530495.1 uncultured Anaerolineae bacterium | reverse complement strand
CAACTGTTGAGCGGCGCAAAGCGCTGGTAGCCCGACCCGGCGCCCCCGCGTCCGTCGCCCATGCGGTAGGTGCCCGCGCTGTGCCATGCCATGCGGATGAAGAGCGGACCGTAGTGCCCGAAGTCAGCCGGCCACCAATCCTGCGATTCGGTCATTAACGCATAGAGGTCGTTTTTCAGGGCTTGCAGGTCGAGTTTCTTGAACTCTTCAGCATAGTTAAAATCCTCACCCATTGGATCGCTTAATGGAGAGTTTTGGTGAAGGATCTTCAGATCTAACTGGTTCGGCCACCAATCCCTGTTGGTGGTGCCTTTACTGGCTGCATGTGCGTGCGTCATCCCCGTTACCGGGCACTTACCTTCATCGGTCATGTTCTTTCTCCTTTTATGATGATGTGATTTTTCAAGATGTGTACAATCTCAACGCGCGTCAGAGCACAGCGATGAGATTGTTTTATCCTTCGTTAATCCCTTTGCCTGCTGTTGGCTTGATTAAGACAGTTTGGGCAAAGCCCTTTAAAGTAGATATTTTTTTGCTTGATTTCAAAATCATCTAACCCATCGATCAGAAATTGGTCGATGTTCACCTGGAAGTTATAAATCGTTCCACAGCCTTCGCATTGGAAGTGACCGTGACTGGTTAGATTGATATCAAAACGCTTCTCGGACTCATCGATTTCGACGACTCCTACCAATCCAGCTTCGACGAGCGTATGGAGCGTATTGTAGATCGTCGCCTTGGATAAGGATGGGATATCGGTAGACAACTCGCGAAAGATCTCGTCGACGGTAGGATGCCCCCCCTTCTGGTGCATGTACTCCAGCACTTTGATGCGTTGGTAGGAAGGCCGGATGCCCTTTTTGCGCAGCTGTTCGGTCACAAAATCAATGGAAACATCCATTATTTAAACCGATTCAAACTTAAATCTAACACAAATTTATAATAATTATAAAATAGCTCTTTGTCAAGAGCTTTTTTATTGAAAAGATTATTCCAGGGCAGTTCTTTCGGCCATTGGCTTTGAAGCCAAGTCACAGGCCAAGCGAATGGATACTCCGCGCCCCTCCCGCGTCAAGCAATGCCCTGGCGCCTGATGAAGTCGGCCAGCCCGACCGGGGTACAGGCGCGCAAGACATCTTCAGGCGTGATCGCCAGCGTCGGGTGGGTCTCCTTAAACGCAGCGGCGATCTCAGCCGCCTTGAGCGAATTCCCGCCCAGGCTGATAAAGTCAGCGCTGGGAAAGAGCCGGGTTGGGGAAATCACCAGCAGCTTTGGCAATAACACCCGGCCCTCTCTCGCGACGACAAACCATAGGCCCTTCTCACTTTCGAATCATCGGCAGGAACAGGGCCTTCCCGGTAGTCATCTCCGCCATCGCCGCAGCGCTGGCCTGCGAGTCATACTCCAGGTAAGCCGAAAAATGGTAATCGCCCTGCGGCGCGCCGGTCGAATCCCAGGTGAAACTGAACGGAACGCTCCCGCCGGCTGGGATTTCGGCCAGCTCGCGCGTCTCGCTGAACTGGTAGCTCCCGCCGGCAGCACCGACCGCCAGCACCAGCCGCGCCTTGAGCGGCAGATCGCCGGTGTTGTGCACCTGGGCGGTGAAGGTGACCCGGTCGCCGGGGCGGAAGAGCGTTTGCAGCGGGGCCAGCCCGCTCAACTGCCCCTCGCTGATGCCCAGGTGGAAAGACACCTCGCGCCAGTCAAGCAGCTGCCCCTGCGTGTCGTAGACCTCGACCCGCGCGGAATACTCGCCCGCCGGCAACCCGGCGCTGGAGAGGGCCAGGTCGGCCACGCCCGCGCCTGAGAAGCCGGGCAGGAAGTGCAGCGGGAAGCCGCTCACCGGCTCCGCCGAGCCGGCCGCATACACCGCCGCGCTGACGATGCCGTCGACCGGGTCGCCGCCGTTGGCCAGCGCCAGGTGCAGCCGCAGATCCTCTCCCAGCCGGTAGGCCCCTGCGCTCATCTCCGCCGACTGCACCTGCACGGTGCTCGCGATGGTCGTCACCTGGAACTCAAAGTGGCGGTAGTACTCCGCATATCCCGCCGAAAAGTTGTAGCGGAAGGGGAAAATCGTCACCACCAGGGTCGAGCCGCCGCCCGGCTCGCTTCGAGCCGCCGGCTGGTTGTTCACCCGCCACCGGAACGGCTGCTCGAGGTCAGGCGTCCAGGTTAGGATCGGGTCGGCCGCGTACGGGTCCCCATCCTGGCGTAATTGAGCCGTTTGCTCCATCGAGGCCAGCGGCAGGCGAAGGTTGCTGAACTCCTCGCGCCCGCCGCGCGCCACGAGCTGCACGTCCTGGACGCTCGTCCCAGCCGGGTATTCATAGGTCAACACGTAGGTCGGGACGATCGGCTGGTCTTTCTCCAGGTATTCGTCGCCACCGGGGATTTCTACCAGGTCAAACCCATCCACACCGGTGATCGTCGCGGCCGGCAGATCCTGGACGATGTTAACCACAACCTCCGCCGGGCCGGGCTCCCTCTCCACGCCGGCGGGGTAAACGGCCGCGCCGGTGAGCTGGAACTTCGGGTCGCCGTAGTAGTTGTAGGCATTGGCCAGCAGCCACCACCAGTCGTAATACGAGGACACTTCCCAGCGCAAGTTCTTATAATCCAGGATGGATTTGACGAACGGCTCGCCGTAATCCCAGAAATTGCGGAACAGCTTGCGCGACATGTTAGAATTGGTCGAGTTGGCCGAGACTTCAGTCGAGCCGAAATACCCGCCCGCGCCCGAGTTGAAGGCATTGACCACCAGGCTCTGGTTGCCGCCCACTTCATAGTTTCCGGTCAAACAGGAAAAGGCCATGAAAATCGGCGCGGAGCCGGTGAAGTTCAGCGCAAAGGTGGAAGCATCCAGCGCCGGGCCGATGTGGGTAGGCGAGCCGTGCCCAAAGATCCACACCAGGTCCTGGTTGGGCATGGCCTGGCGCAGGGCCTGGCGGGCCGCGTTGGGGTAAAGCGCGTCCAGGGCGACAACGCGGTCATTGCGGTCGGCAAACAGGACCTGGTCATTGTCCAGGCCAGGCAACTCACGGATAGCCAGCCCGTCAAATTCCTCGACGTCTTTATAGATCGTGGTCCGCAGGGCAAAGGCCAGGTCCGGGTTGTTGTTGCGCCCGCGGTAAATATATACGTTGTTGTCCCTGTCGGTGACGATGATCTCGTCGCCCAGGTCGTCGGTCACGTCGCCTGCCGCCAGCATCTCGCCGTAGGCGAATTCCAGTGCCATTTCTTTCAAGAGCGCGCCGTCGCCGCCCAGGATGGCGATTTTGTCATGGGTATAGTCGCTGACGAGCAGTTCGTCCGCGCCCAGCGCGCTGATGGCCACGTTGCCCACCGCCAGCTGGTCGTACGCGGCAAACTCGTAGCCCAGGCCGCCCAGGTCGATAGCGGGCGCCAGCAGCGCGCCGTCCTGGTTGTATACCGAAAGCAGGTTCGAGCTGTAGTCGGCCACCACGATCTGGTCGCCGGGCTGGCTCATCAGCACCCGCCCGGTGGCGATGTCATCTCCAGCAGCCCAATCGAGCGAGAAGGATTTTACCGCCATCCACACATCACCCTGCACCTCGTAGACGCGCACCACGTCGGCCCGGTCGGCGAAGATGATCTCATCCCGCCCGTCGTCATCAACATCGCCGGCGGTCAGCCCGTCCCCGATCTCAAAGTCGAGCGGGAATGCGCTGAGCAGGTTTCCGCTGTCGCCGTTGAGAATATATACCCGGTTGTCGTCGCGGCTGCCGAGGATGACTTCATCGGTGCCGTCGCCGTCCAGGTCGCCGGTGGCAAAACCGTCCCGCGAGCCGTAAACCATCGGCCACTGGAACAGCCAGCTCGAGGTTTCCCAGTGCTGCTTAAGCGCCGTCATCCCGCGCGTGGTGGAGAAATAGGTTTCCATCGTGTCGGCGTCGCCCTGGAACATGTCTTCGCCGATGCCAACCCCGCTGCCCAGGTAGACGTGCGACAGGTCGTTGCTCAACTCGCCCAGGTGGGCGCGGATGGAAGTGCGCACGGCCTTGTCCAGGATGACGGGGTTCCCGCCCACGATGCGCCCCAGCAGCAAGTCGGGCGCGCCGTTGCCATCGGTATGGGCGTAGGGGTTATCCGAATAGCGGGCCAGCAGATCCACTTCCCCATCACCCCAGTCGACGGTGTACGGCCCGGCGGTGAAGGATGGGACCACGTCCGATTCGCCCACAATCAGCACGTAGCCCTTGCCGCGTTTCTCAAAGTTGGCGTGCAGGCGATTGGTCCACAGGCTGTTATCTTCCAGCAGCCGGTTTAGGGCACTGCGGTCTCCACCGGACGGCCAATAGGCCAACACGCCGTTCTTCAAAATCGCCAGGCGGGCCAGGTCGCCCATCAGGGTTGAAATTTCAAGCATATCCCAGGTGAGTTCGTACATCCGCTGCGGCGAGGTGATGATCAGGTAATCCGAGCCGGCCCGCGTCTTGCTGACCGCCTGCGGGATGTTGCTCCAGCCACCTGGCACGCTGGCATCCTTCACGCTCAGCGTTTCCTGGAAAAATTCACTGATATAGTTCTCGGCGCCCACGGAATATTCGATCCGCGTGCCGTACGGCGCGCCGATGGTCGGGGTGAGCGCGAAGGGGTCCTGGTAGAGGATGGGCACCATCTCATACTGCACCGTCTTCGACTGGCCCGGCTGGATCACCACCTGGTCCGCCTGGATCTGGGCCCAGTTGTTGATACCGTCCACCCAGGTCTGGGTGGAGACGGTCGCATCGCCATACGTCCCGTTGACCGGCTGGAACCCGGCCAGGGAGTCGAAGATCTTGCCCAGCGTCACCGGTAACCCAACCGGCGAGGTGTTGCCGATGGTCAGGGTCACGTTGAAATGGTTGCCTTCGCGCGCCACCGCGCGCTCAAAGGTCAGCGTGGGTGTGGCGGTCTGGATCGTGACCCGGCGCGAGACCTCGCGCGTGTTGCCGTCGCTGTCAAAGATCTTCGCCCGCAGGGTGTGCTGCCCGGCCGCCAGGCCCTCCATATTCCATTCAAAGTAGTATGTGTGGGTGCGTACGGTTTCAGTTTCCGTCCCCACCAGGTCCGCGCCAACGTAGAACTCTACCTGCTCTACGTCTTCTTCCAGTTCCTCGCAGTTGCGCTCGTCCCCTGTCGCCCAGTCGCAGGACCACTCCATCTGCGAGGCGTAGATCAGGATCCCAATGGTGCGGTCCGGGGCCGTCTGGCCGGGGATATAGAATACGCGGTTCTCTTCGGGGACGATGAAATAGCCGCTGATGATGCGCGCCGAGAAACCGGGCGAAAAGCTGAACGGGTAGCTGGTCAGCGTGCCGTTGGCGCCCGTCACCAGCACCTGCACCTGGTGCGGGTCGGTTGAGCGGTAGAACAGGTTGCGGTCCGGCCACAGTTTGGCCGGGTCCAGGCCGACCTCAAACAGCCCGCCGCTCCCCGCGAAGTCCGCCCCCACCGGCTTGCCATCCACCACGAATTCCACCTTCTGAACCAGCCTGGGATCGGCAATATCGACCTTCAGCCCGTACATCTCGCGGGTCGGGTCGATCAGCTCGGCGCGGAAGTTCAGCGGCGGCGGCGTGGAGCCTGGCGCGGCCAGCGTGCGGAAGAAGGCCTGCCTGCTCTCAACCCGGTTGCCGGCGCTGTCGAACGAGCGCACCAGGTAAGCGTAATGCGTGTTGGGAGCCAGCCCGCTGAGCGTGACCTCGTGCTGGCTGAGGTAGGCAGCGTCGACCGCATTCTGGTAGACACCCGGCTGGCTGGCGTAGCGGACCATACTGGTGGCCGGCTCGCTGGTCGTCCACGAAATCACCGCCGAGGTCTGGGTGATGCTGCCCGCCGTCGGCCCGGCGGTGATGAGGGGCGGGAAGCCGTCGCAGCTGATGACCACCTCGCGGCAGTTGTTGGCCTCGTCCATCTCGGCCAGCGCGTCCTGGTAGACGCACGCGCGCGCTTCATCCTGTTCCCCCGAGCAGGCCCACGGCTGGCTGAACAGCGCCGATTCCCCCGGGGCCAGCGCCAGCGCCTGCCCGGCCTCGCCCAGCTCGGCCCCGTCAACCCAGAACTTCACCTGGGTCCAGCCGCTCACCGGCGCGGGCCCGGCGTTCTGCACCGCCGCCTTCAGCTCGCCGGTCTCGCTCCCCCACACGTCGCTCACCACCAGGTCGGGCAGCGGCGGCTGGCCGGCGTACTTGAGCGAATATTCATCCGCGTCCACGAAGGCGATGTGCGGTTGTCCTGCGGCATCCAGGGCCAGGGCCGGGAACAGCCCGGCATTGCCGGAGTCGTACACCGTGTCGATCGTCCAGGCGCTGCCATCCGAAACGGCATATTCCAGATCCTGGCCGGTCTGGTCGTAGAAAGCGATCCGCGCCCGCCCGGCCGAATCCAGGGCCAGCTGGTTGTACAGACCCTCCGCGCCGGTCACCAGGGTCTGCGCCTGCCAGGCCGCGCCGTCATAGAAGCGGTAAGCCAGCGACGGGCTGGACCCGTCGGCGTTCTGTTTGTAGTAGCTGATGTGCGGGCGGTCATCCGCGTCCAGTGCCAGCGAGATCGAATAGGCCCCGCCCGTGTCGAGATTGGCTGAAACCCAACCCGTCGCGTCGCGCCAGGTGTAACGCAAGACACTGCACGCGCCCGCAGCTGAGCCGTAACAGTAAGCGATGTGCGGGCGGTCCTGCGAATCCAGCGCCAGCGAAACATGGCTGTAGGCATGGCGTGTCAGTTCCGTGGCGGCTGTTTCGGACTGCCAGGCGCTGCCGTCGGAGTGGGCGTAGACCAGGATGTTGTCGGTCTGGTTGACGTAGGCCACGCCCGGCCGCCCGGCCTCGTCCAGCGCCAGCGCGCTGTACTGAACATCCACCGTTTGGGGGGTGAGCGGCTCGCCGACCCAGTCCCCGCCGGAGCGGGTCACGTGGTACAGCACGCCGCCGATCCCCTCCGCGCGGGTGAAGGTGAAATGCGGCACGTCTTCCGCGTCGAGCGCCACGGCGAGGAAGCGCGCCGCGCCAACTGAACCCCACCGATCTTGCCAGGCGCCTGCTTCGAACACCCTGTACGACAGGGCGGGATTGAGGCCCGAGACGAATAGCGCGTGCGGCTGCCCGGCGCCATCCAGCGCCAGGGCGGGCGCGAATGCCGGGTCGACTGGCGCGCCGATCGTGCTGTACATCCAGCCGGTCAGCAGCGCCAGCGGGGCCGCGCCGGCTCTCGGCGCGCCGCCACCCAGGCTGGAGAATAGCATGGCCAGTAAGACCAGGATGCGGATAGCGGTGAGAAGCGCGGTGGGTGTGCGTTTCATGGTCATTTTTTCCTCCCCAGGGAAAGATGAGTTGGTTTTCGGTCTGTTTTCTGCGTCAGGCGGTTTTCTCTTCGTCCAAAGGATGGCCCGGTTCTGCGATTGCCCCCTCCGGGTTGGTCGACTGCAACAAGAATTCAAGCAGCGCCTCCAGGCTGCGGAATTGGGTCACCTGGCGCGAATGCGGGTCTTCCAGTGAGGCCACCCAGTTCCGCGAATCCGTGCCGCCGGTCTTCCAGACGCGTAAAAGAAAGGAAAGATAATCGCGTTTCACATTTTCAGTTTACAGATATTTGTCAAAAGACCGTCAAAAGCGGCGGGTATCCTATAATTATAGGGAGTTTGTAACTGCGCAGCCACGAGCAGAACCATCACCCAGGCTGAACAGTTGCGAAAATTTCTTTGCTCTGATGGACGGCTGGGCCACCCATCCAGGCAAAGCCCCCTGGGAAACATTGATGCCGGCTATACGAATTTCTTGTTTCGGACCGCTGCAGGTCGTGGTGGATGGGCAGCCCAACCACCACATCGACACGGATAAAGCGCGCGCGCGGGTGGGATATCAGGCGGTCGAAAACCGCACCCCCCCCCCACGCGCGCGCCCCCCCCACGCGGGCGGCGATAGAAACCGGCGGCGATGAAAGCAGTCGAAGAACGCCCCGGTCGCCCCCCGCACGGGGGCGTGGATTGAAACTGCTGCAGGTTGGCTGCGGCCCAGCCCTGCACGCCGTCGCCCCCCGCACGGGGGCGTGGATTGAAACCTACTGTATTTTTCGCGATCAAGGGTTGACCCGGTCGCCCCCCGCACGGGGGCGTGGATTGAAACCAGGCGTGGGTTGCGGAGCGGTACGGCGGCGATGTCGCCCCCCGCACGGGGGCGTGGATTGAAACATTATCCGTGCTGGTACTATCAAAGACATACTGCGTCGCCCCCCGCACGGGGGCGTGGATTGAAACACAGAGATAGAGCTGACGCTCCAGTTCCTCATATTGTCGCCCCCCGCACGGGGGCGTGGATTGAAACAACGAGCAGAGCCCGGAAGTTTTGCAGATCACGGTCGCCCCCCGCACGGGGGCGTGGATTGAAACCTGCTTGACAGTGAAGATTGTCAGGACAACAGTGTATGAAGAGCGGAGTTGCACAATGCAGGAAGGATGAGCAGGAGGATGGAACTGGGACATCAGCCTGCTGCTCATCCACGCAACAGCAGGGTGACCATTTGATCGGAGATGACAGATGACAACTCAGCAGAAGTCTTTCAGCAAGGCGGAAAATGAGGTCATGCCGGAGTTTCGCCGTCGGATCAACGAGGCAGAATCAACCGAGGATGTAAAAAAATTCTTCGCCTACACCATTCGAGAATTATTTGACAAAATCTTCCCCGATGGAGCCCAGTTAAATCTGGACGAGATTCGCCTGCAGCCTGAAGAATCTCCCGGCTATTGGATTAGTGAATCGGTGCTGGGCCGGGAAGATGTGACCGGCGTCTGGTCGATGTCGGATCTCCCCAATATCCTGGAGCGGTTGGCGCAGGTTGCTGGCAATCGCCATGCACACCTGATGAAGAATCCGCAACGAAGCGAATCGAAGATACGCATGTAGCGTTATCGGCTGTGTGCGCCTTGTCTGGCACGTTGCAGCAGGCGTAGATTGCCTTCGCGCAGGGCTGGGTCGTTGCCGGCGAGACTGTCGACTTTGAGGCAGAGTTGCTCGGTGCGGGCGTGGTTGCCTTGCGCAAAGACGGCTTGGGCGAGGGCGTACCAGTAATGGGGATTCCTCGGTTCAATCCGCAGTGCGCGTTCGAGCATGAGCTCTGCTGCAGCTGGGTTTCCCTGCTGCAGTGCTGCCTGTGCATCATGGTAGAGTGAAGCGGCTGGGCCTGCCACCGGTTTGGCCGGTGGGGCTGGTGCCGGTCGCGGCGCGGGCGGTTGGGGTGCCGGCTCCGGCACCGTCGGCGGTCTTTCGGGCCGGGTGGGCGGTGGAACCGGGTACGGGGGATAATAGGTCGCACAAGCGCCCAGAGTGAGGAGCAGCAGGGCCGTGATGGCTCGGCAGCAGAGAGAAGTGAGTACCCGGTCCATGATATCAGAGGGTCTTGTCATGGGCTGTGTCAGCGTAAAAGTTGGTTGAAGGAGTCGATGACTTCCCGGATCGTTCGATCGATGGTCTCGCCGATGGCCGGAAAGCGGGGTGGTGCAGGCTCGGTGCCGGCGATGAACGGCAGAGGGCTGGCGGCCTGGCGATCAATAGAGGCCCAGGTGATGCCCGGGGGCTCGGCCGGTTCCAGTGGGCTCGTCGGGAGCCTTTCGAAGATCTGCTGCCACACCTGCATGGCGCCGCCGGAACCGGTCACCGAGGTCGGCTGGTTGTCGTCCCGCCCCAGCCAGACTACCCCGAGGTGGCTGCCGGTGAAACCCGCGAACCAGCTGTCACGCAGGTCGTCCGATGTGCCGGTCTTGCCGGCGACGCTCAGGCTGCGCACCTTCGGTGAACGCAGCAGGGATGCGGCGGTACCGTCGGTGATGACCCGCTGCAGGGCGTGGGTCAGCAGGAAGACGGTTTCCGGCGGGAACTGTTGTTCCACCGTCAGGCCGTAATGGTCGAGCAGCCGATGGTCGGCGGCCATGACGCTGCTGATTGACCGTAGCGGGGTGCGAAAGCCGCCGGCGGCTATGGTCTGATAGATCGTGCAGACTTGGAGCGGGCTCATGTCGACGGCACCAAGCAGCAACGACGGGAAGGGCTGTGGCTGATCGGAAGAGCCGAGCCGGGTAATGGTAGCGGCGACCCGATCAAGCCCCACCGCTAAACCGAGACGAACCGTGGCCAGGTTGTAGGAGTTGGCCAGGGCGAGGTAAAGCGGGACCGGACCGTGCTCCTGCCGGTCGTAATTGTGTGGGCGCCATTCCTCTTTGGTGCCGGGGTTGAGGGTGACAGCGGTATCGTCGAGCACTGAGGCGAGTGTATAGCCTTGCTCCAGAGCGGCCAGGTAGACGGCCGGTTTGATCAGCGAACCGATTGGTCGGCGGGCCTGCAGGGCGCGGTTGAACCCGTCCCGGCCGGCGATTCTGTCACCGGCAACGGCGAGTACGTCCCCGGTTTCTCGGGCGGTGACGAGGGCCGCTCCCTGGAGGTTCTGCTCTTTGGTTGCTTCCAGGGCGTCGATGGTCCGGCGCAGACTGTCTTCCACCTGCAGCTGCAGGCTCGGATCGAGCGTGGTGAGTATCTGCAGACCGGCACTGGTCAGATCCTCTTCCCGGTAATGGGCGGATAACTGCTGTCGCACCAGATCGAGAAAGGCGGGGAAGCGATTGAATCCTTCCCGGCGCTGACCGCTGTCCACGACCTGATAGGCACGGGACGTCGCATAGGTCGCCGGGTCAATCAGGCCATGATCGGCCATGGTTGCCAGTACCGTATCACGACGCTGCCGGCTGCGCTCCGGGTGACGAAACGGATCGTAGGCGGACGGACCCTTGACCAGGCCCACCAGCATGGCCAGCTGGTCCGGACGCAGATCGTCCAGTTGGCGGCCGAAGTAATGGTGGGCGGCGAGTGCGAAGCCGTGTATGGCGCGATTCCGATCCTGACCGAGAAAGATCTCGTTGACGTAGGCGGTGAGGATTTCGTCTTTGCTGTAATGGCGTTCCAGCACGAGCGCCATGAGTGCCTCTTTGGCCTTGCGCGCCAGCGACCGCTCCTGGTTGAGGAACAGGTTTTTGACCAGCTGCTGGGTAAGCGTGCTGCCGCCCTGGACCACCCTGCCGGCCTTGATATTGGCCACCAAAGCTCGAAAGATGGCGGTCGGCGCCAGACCGACATGATCGTAAAAGGAGCGATCCTCGATCAGCAGCAGGGTCTGGACCAGTGCCTCGGGGATCTCGTCACGGTTGACGACGATCCGGTCTTCATGGACAAGCGGGTGGAAGCTGCCGATTTGGGCGGGGTCGAGACGGGTGAACGAGACCGGGGTGCGGCTTTTTCCTTCACTGATGGTGGCGATAATCGTGTCGTTGAAGAGTATGGTCAGATCGCGGGACGGCTCAACGCCTGAAGGAAAATGAAAGCTTCGGCTGATCAAGCGTACCTGCCGGTCGTGGCGATAAAAACTGCCGGCGGCATCCGGTTTTTCGTCGCGGCGATAGCCGGCCAGCACCAGTTCCGTCTCCAGGAGATCCGGGGTCAATGGCAGTCCCGGATAGAGTTCCAGGGGGCGGGCGTACACCTTGGCCGGCAGGGCCCAGCGCTGGCCCTCGAAGCGACTGCGGATCTCCGTATCCAGGCGGTGCAGATAGGTGGCGCCGAAGATGATCGAGACGCCCAGGCAGAGGCCTGCGGTCAGAATGATGACGATACGTCTGGTGATGGTTGGCATGGGACCACTATACCCTCTTTTCGGGCCTGTTACCCGTGTTGAGCAGCCGGCGGCACTCTTTTTTCTTCTGTCCTGTGACTCGTGTCGGCGGCTCCCCGGCTGGGTGCGACTGGCACTTCGCGAAAAGGAGCTTATTATAACTGGCACGTTTTGACCGTGCTCTGACATGAACCGGCAGCGCCCGGTTCAGAAATTTTTTCATCTGCGACAAGGAAACGATATGGAACAGAGATGGTTGGCCGTGCTCGATCCGCCGGCCCGACTCAAGCCGGAAACGGATACCACCCTGGCGATTATCGAAGCAGCCAGGCCTCGCGGGATCAGCGTGGATACCGCCCAGATCGAAGATCTGTTCGTGCAGCAAACGGTGCAGGTCAATGCCGTCGGTGTTTCGGGGGAACGCCACCCGGTCCCGCTCGATGAGTATTCGTTGATCCTAATGCGCAAGGAGCCGCCATACGACTTAGCCTTCCATTACGCCACGCAGTTGCTCTCCTTGACCTCGACGCCGGTGGTCAACAGCCCGTCAGCGTTGCGCGATTTCAACGAAAAACTGATCGCTCTGCACTTCGCCTCGGTCATGCCTCCGACGCTGGTGGCTTCCGATCCGGTAGTGCTAGGCGACTTTGTTGCCCAACAGGGCGGCCGCTGCGTCCTCAAGGCGCTTGACAGCTTTCAGGGGCGTTCCGTGGCCTTGGTCGAGGAGGCGCGGGACCCGCAGCTGCGACAGTTCACCGACAACGGCCGGCGACCGGTGATGGTCCAGCGGTTTCTCGATGCTGTGTATGACGGGGATAAGCGGGTCCTGCTGCTCGGTGACCGGGTGCTCGGGGCGGTTCTGCGACGGCCGCGGCAGGGTTTTCATGCCAATTTTGCCAAAAGCGAGGCGCTTGCCTGCACACTTACCCCCGCCGAGCAGGATATCATCACGCGAGTCGGACCGTGGTTGGTGGAGCGGGGGATCCATTTCACCGGCGTTGATTTCATCGGCGAGCACTTGACCGAGATCAACATTACCTGTCCGACCGGGGTCAAGCAGATCGGCATGCTTGAAGATCGCGACCTGGCCGGTGACATCGTCGAGTATCTGATCGACCTGAGCCGTGGAGGGGACCGTCATGGCCGTGCCGGCACTTGAATTGATCGACCTGCGCAAGACGTATGCCGGCGGTGTCGAGGCGGTTCGAGGTGTCTCGCTGCACGTGGAGGAGGGTGAGTTCTTCGGCCTGCTGGGGCCCAACGGCGCCGGCAAGACGACCTGCATCGGCATTATCACCTCCCTGGTCTACAAGACCTCCGGGACCGTGCGGATTTTCGGCATCGACATCGATCACGATTTTTCGGCGGCCAAACGACTCATTGGCGTGGTACCGCAGGAGATGAATTTTTCCATCTTCGAAAAAGTCGAGGATATCGTCTGCCAGCAGGCCGGCTATTACGGCATACCGCGGCCTCAGGCCGCCGAGCGTGCTGAATACTATCTGCGCCGGCTTTCCCTCTGGGATAAACGCCACGTGCCGGCGCGGGAATTGTCCGGTGGTATGAAGCGACGCCTGATGATCGCCCGCGGGCTGGTTCACGACCCCAAACTGCTGATTCTCGACGAGCCGACAGCCGGGGTCGATGTGGAACTGCGTCGCGGCATGTGGGAATTCCTGGAGGGGTTGAACCGGGAAGGGCGTACGGTCATCCTGACCACCCACTATCTGGAGGAGGCCGAACAGCTGTGCAACCGGATCGGTATCATCGCCGACGGCCGGCTGGTTACCCATGCCGATAAGCGAGAGTTGTTGAAGAGGCTGGATCGGCAGACCTTCATCCTGGACCTCGCGTCTCCAGTGACAGCTGTGGAACCGTTCGGGTCGGTGCCGTTCACGGTTGTCGATGAGACCACGGTGGAGGTGACGTTGCCCCGGGAGCGATCACTCAACGAGTTGTTCGCCCATCTCGACCGGCACGGGTTGACGGTGGATTCCATGCGAACCAAGGCCAACCGGCTGGAAGAAATTTTTGTGGAGATGGTGCAATGACCCAGGCCGATTTGATCTCTTTGAGCAGCATCGCCCGCCGGGAGACGGTCCGTATCTTCCGTATCTGGGTGCAGACGCTGGTACCGCCGGTGGTAACCGCCACCCTCTACTTCCTGATCTTCGGCTCCTTCATCGGTTCCCGGCTCGACGATGTACACGGCTACGATTACATGGCCTTCATCGCCCCCGGCCTGATCATGATGGCCATCATCACCAATTCCTACACCAACGCGGTATCGAGCTTTTTCAGCAGCAAGTTTCAACGAAATATCGAGGAGCTGCTGGTCAGCCCGACGCCGGATTGGGTCATCGTCCTCGGGTACGTGTCGGGGGCGATGGTGCGCGGGCTCAGCGTCGGCGTCCTGGTGGGACTGGTCAGCCTGGTCTTTGTCCGGATCGTGCCGCACAACCTGCTGTATGTCGTGCTCTTCGCGATTCTGACCAGTTTCGTCTTTGCTCTGGCCGGTTTGATCAACGGCATTTTTGCCAAGAAGTTCGATGATATTTCCATCATTCCCACCTTTGTCATCACGCCGTTGACCTACCTCGGCGGGGTCTTCTATTCCATTGCGCTGCTTCCCGATGTCTGGCGGCTGCTCTCCCGCCTCAACCCGATTGTGTATATGATTGATGGTTTTCGTTACGGTTTTCTCGGGATATCCGATATCGGTCCGCTGAGCGGTCTGCTCATCCTGATCCTTATCGGGGCACTGCTCTTTGCCGCCAATCTCTTGCTGCTCAGGAAGGGCACGGGGTTGCGCAGTTGAAGGGAGGAACAGCATGCAAGGAGGTACGTTATGGTGCAACTATACGTGCGTGAGGGCTGCCCGTTCTGCCGGAAGGTGATCGAGGCGGCGCAGCGCCTGGGATTGCAGGAAGGGGTCGACTATTGCTTGGTTGATGCGGCACCGGATACCCCGGGTCGGCAAACGGTGTTGGCGGTGGGGGGTAAACCGATGGTACCGTTTCTGATCGACGGGGACCACTCGATGTATGAAAGCGACGATATTATCGACTATCTTCGCCGGCGGTTTGCCCGCTGACGGTGCGGGCACCGGTCTGACAACCGCTCAGGGCCGATAACCGGCGAGATCGAGGAATTGCTCCTCGGAGATGATGATTTTGCCCAATTCCTCGGCCCGTCGCCGTTTTGATCCCGATTTTTCGCCGGCCACCACGTGGGTGACGGTCCGGGTGACCGTGGAGGCGATGTGGCCGCCGCGCTCCTTGACCAGCTTTTTTGCCTCGTCGCGGGACAGGTGCTGCATTCCCCCGGTGAATACAAAGACCATACCCGCGAGCGGCAGTTCGTTGTCCCGACCGATGGCCGCCAACGGCTTGACGCCCAGGAACTCGAGGGCGGTGATCATCTCGGCGATCTCGGCCGTCGCGAAAAAGGCAACCAGGCTGTCCGCCGCCTGTGGGCCGATCCCGTCTATTTCCAGCAGTTCTTCCCGGCTGGCCCGGCGCAGGTCGTCCAGCGAGCGGAAGTGCTGCTCGAGCAGCTCGGCGTTGATCTCGCCCACGTAGCGGATGCCCAGGGCGGCAAGGAAACGAGCCAGCGGCGGTCGCTTGGCTGCCTCGACGGCGGCAAGCACCTTGTCGGCCGATTTTTCCCCCCAGCCGGGCAGATCTTTGAGGCGGTTGCGATCGAGACGGTAGAGATCGACGATGGTGTTGACCAGTCCCTGGTCGTGCAGTTGCTCGACGCTTTTTCGGCCCAGACCTTCGATGTCAAGACCGGCCTTGGAGCAATAGTGAATCAGGCTGCGCAACCGCTGGGCGGGGCAGAGCGGGTTGACGCAGCGGGTCACCGCCTCCCCCGCCGGACGGAGCAGTGCCGCTCCACAGGCCGGACAATGGCGCGGCATGACCACCGGCGTTTCGGTGCCGCGGCGCAGGTCGGCAATCGGCTTGACCACCTCGGGGATGACGTCGCCGGCCCGTTGTACCAGAACGGTATCGCCGATGCGCAAATCCTTGCGTTGCAGTTCATCCTCATTGTGCAGCGTGGCGCGGCTGACGGTGGCGCCGTCGATCAACACCGGTTCGAGGATTGCCACCGGGGTCACCGCTCCGGTGCGGCCCACCTGGAATTCAACGTCGAGCAGAGTGGTGTTGGCCTGGGTTGCGGCGAATTTGTAGGCGATCGCCCAGCGTGGCGCCCGAGCCTTGCTGCCAAGTCGGTTCTGCAGGGCGAACTGGTCGATCTTGACGACCATACCGTCGATTTCGTAGGGCAACTCGTGCCGGGTCTGGTTGAGTCGGCGATAGTGGGCGATCACTGCTTCGATGGTCGGGCAAAAGAGTGCGTGCCGGCTGACGGGAATGCCGATGCGGCGCAGAAAACCGAGGAGTTCGGTCTGGGTGACGCAACCGGTTGGTTCCGGGTCGGCAACGCCGTAGGCAAAGAAGCGGAGTGGTCGCTGCGCGGTGACGGCCGGGTCGAGCTGACGCAACGAGCCGGCGGCGGCGTTACGCGGATTGGCGAAGGGCGGCAAGCCTCTGGCCAGTTGACTCTCGTTGAGTTCGGCCAGGCCGCGTTTTTCCATGTAGACCTCGCCGCGTACTTCCAGTAGGCCGGAGCAGGGCTGCTGTAATTGCAGAGGAATGGAGGAAACGGTGCGCAACTGGGCGGTGATGTCTTCACCGACGACGCCATCCCCCCGGGTAGATCCGAGCGAGAAACGGCCGTCCTGGTAAACGAGCTCGACGGCCAGCCCGTCCAGTTTCGGTTCTGCCGAAAAACCGGAGCTGACCGGCGCGTTGAGAAACCGCTCCAGCCGTTCGGCGAAGGTGCGCAGGTCCTCGTCGGAAAAAGCGTTTTCCAGGCTGAGCATGGGCAGGCGATGGCTCACCTGGGAGAAGCGGTCGAGCGGCGCGCCGCCGACCCGTTGGGTCGGCGAATCGGCGCTCACCACCTCCGGATGCTGTGCCTCCAGGTCGAGCAACTCCTGGAAGAGTCGATCATACTCACCATCGGAGATGATCGGGTCGTCAAGCACGTAATACCGATAGGCATGTTCCTCCAGTTGCTGCCGAAGTTGCCGGGCGCGCTGGACGGCCTGCTCCATGGCTCGTCTCAGTTGTTGCTCAGCAGGGTGCCGGCCTTGGCGATGTTGTCCCGTTCCACCTCGTCGATGAAAATGAGCACTGCCTCCGGTGGCTTGTGTGCTTCCCGACAGATGACCTCGGTAACTCCCTTGCTGATCTTTTCCTTCTGCTCTTTTGTAAGCGTTCCGGCGACGCGGATGTTGACGTAGGGCATGACGAGTATCCTCCTGTGCGGTTTTTGTTTGCCTGTTGCTGTCCTTTCAGTCTATGGTTCAGCCCTGTACTATAGCAAAAGTGGCTGCATGGCTACCAGCTGAAAATGGTTTACAGAAGAGGGGACGATGCATCTCTTGGTGACCGGCGGCGCCGGCTATATCGGCAGCCATACCTGCCTGGAATTGCTCGAGCAAGGGCATCGAGTGACGGTGCTGGACAACTTGAGCAACTCCAGCAAAACCGCTCTTGAGCGTGTCTCCCGTCTTGCCGGCGGTCGCTCGGTGGCGTTGGAGGTGGTCGACCTCTGCGACCGTGCGGAGGTGCGGCGCGTCTTTCGTGCAGCCATCGAACCATTCGCTGCGGTCATCCATTTTGCTGGCCTGAAGGCGGTCGGCGAGTCGGTCGAACAACCGCTTCGCTATTACCATAACAATCTCGTCGGCACCATGATCCTGTGCGAGGCCATGCTCGAGTTTGGCGTGCGCCGCCTCATCTTCAGCTCTTCCGCAACGGTCTACGGTGATCCCGCCACAGTCCCGATCACCGAGGATTTCCCGCTCTCCTGTACCAACCCCTATGGGCGTACCAAATTGATGATTGAGGAGATCCTGCGCGATATCAACCGAGCACACCCGGATTTTCAGGTGGCCCTGTTGCGCTATTTCAACCCGGTTGGCGCGCATCCAAGCGGGTTGATCGGCGAAGCCCCGACCGGCCGGCCGAACAATCTGACCCCCTTCATCACCCAAGTCTTGATCGGCACGATCGAGGCGCTCTCCGTCTTCGGTGATGACTATCCGACGCCGGATGGCACCGGGGTCCGCGATTATATCCATGTGGTGGACCTGGCTCGCGGTCACATCAAGGCCCTGGACAAGCTGCTGGATGATCCTGGAGTGGTTGTCTACAACCTCGGCACCGGCCGCGGTTATTCGGTCATGGAAATGATCCGAGCCTTTGAGGCGGCCAGCGGCAGGAGGGTTCCCTATCATATTGTTGCCCGACGCCCCGGAGACATCGCCGCCTGCTACGCCGACCCCACCAAGGCTGCCCGTGAACTCGGCTGGCAGGCCCATCTGGGATTGCAGGAGATGTGTCGGGACAGTTGGAACTGGCAGATGCACAATCCCTCCGGTTATTGACCCTGCCTCATCGTCGCCCGCTCGTTTTTCACCTTCTGCCAAAGGTCCTTTCTCCTCGCCAATGCCCTCGTAGCGAGCTTTCTGGCGGTTTGCACCATTTGCACAAAAAATTCAATGAGATGCAAACGGCTTATCAAATATCATGATTTTTTCGTTAAAATTCACTTGAAGTTCACCGGTTGTAGGAGTAGTTTGCTCGGGCGGAGAATTATTATTGCAAAACTTGCACAAAGAGAACAAACATGTCTTTCGTGATGATCTTTGGCTGTGGCAATCTATTAATGGGCGATGACGGTTTCGGTCCGGCCGTCGTGGAGGCCCTGAATACCCGTTATCAGTTGCCGGATGGGGTAGAGGCGGTCGACGCCATGACCGGTATCAGGGAATATCTCTTTGACTACCTGCTTACCGAGGAGGGACGGCCGGAGCAGATCATCATCCTCGATGCCGTCGATTTTCCACAGCGACACCCCGGCGAAGTGTTTTTCATCGATTCGCAGTCTATTCCGGCCAAAAAAATCCACGACTTTTCGCTGCACCAATTTCCCACCGTAAATCTCCTGCACGAACTGGAGCAACACACCGGCATTCAGGTGACCATCATTGCCGCTCAGGCAGAATATATCCCGGCTGAGATCGAACCGGGTCTCACGCCGTCCATGAATGATGCCGTTTCCCGAGCATGCGAAATGATCATGCACATTCTATCAAATCAGCCACATGAGGTGACCCTACATGATGTATGAGTTCAGAGTCAGCGAAATGGCCGATGAGTTTGGTGTTCATCGGAACACCATCCGGAACTGGATCAATTCCGGGACTCTTCGTGCCAAGGAGGGACCTGGTCGCAAGTACCTGATGAAGTTCGAGGACTACCAGGCCCTGTGCGCCAAGTTCGGTCGCAAGCCGCAGATCAAGCCGACCAGTAATGTGGACGAGGAGAAAATCCATAAGCTGGAAACGCAGCGGCAGACGCCGGAACCTCTGGAGATCGGTTTCTCGGAGAAGACCATCTATAAGGACGCGCAATGGGCTGATATCTGTCTGACCTGCGGTACCTGCGCCAGCGCCTGTCCGATTGCCGGTGTTGACGGCCTTGATCCGCGCAAGATCGTGCGGATGGCGATCCTCGGCCTGGAGAAAGAGCTGCTGGACAGCAACTGGCCGTGGAAATGCACCATGTGCGGCAAGTGTGAGAACGCCTGTCCGGCCGGTGTCCAGATTCTCGCTCTGATGCGGCGCCTGCGCGGCATGCGCGAGCGTAACCTGGTGCCGGGGCCGATCCACAAAGGGGTACAGACCTGTCTTGAGCGGGGAAACAACCTCGGTATACCCAAAGACGATTTCATCTTCCTTTGCGAGGAGCTGGGAGAGGAACTGGTTGAGGAGGGATTGACCGGGTTCAAGACGCCGATCGACGTGGTTGGCGCTCGGGTCCTGGTTACGGTGAACTCCAAGGAACCGTTCGCCGAGCCGGACGATATGAAGTACTGGTGGCGGATCTTCCATGCCGCCGGCGAATCCTGGACCCTTTCGTCGGAGAACTGGGAAGGCGTCAACTGGGGACTGTTTTCCGGCGATGACGAGGCGATGAAGACGATTGTCGGTCGCATCGTCGACAACATGCGCCGGTTGAAGTGCGAGGCGCTGCTCTTACCCGAGTGAGGCCACGCCTACTTTGCAACCCGGTCCGGGTTGAACAAATGGTTTCCGGAAGCACTGAAGGAATTCAAGATCTATTCGGTCTTCGATCTACTGATGGAATACATCAACGAGGGCAAGATCAAGCTCGACAAGAACAAGCATCCCATGCGGGCGACCTATCACGACCCCTGCAACTATGGGCGTAAGTCGCAGAAGGCCTTCGGCAAGGGCTATTACGAGGAAGGCCGCGTCATCACTCAGTTCTGCTCTACCGACTACAAAGACATGGAGCCAAACCGCGAGTCCAATTACTGCTGCGGCGCCGGTGGTGGCGCCTGGGCCATGCCGTTTGCTCCGGAGCGGGTCTATTACGGTCGGATCAAGGCCCGTCAGATCCGGGAAACGGGCGCTCACCTGGTGGTGGCCCCCTGCCATAACTGCCGCGATCAGCTCATGAAGTCGCTCAACAACGAATATGACCTCGGGATTGAGGTCAAATACCTGTGGGAACTGGTTGCCGATTCCCTGGTCCTTCCAGGCCAGGAGAGCGAAGTGACGCCTGAGCCCAGCGAGGCGTAAGCGTTGCTCACGCAAACGAGGGCAGGTGAGAAGAGACAACCCGTATGCGGCGGCCCGCTGTCGGGGTCCCGTACGAAAATAGGAAAAAGGAGAATCCCAGATGCTGGATAGCAAAAAAGTCGGCTCGGTGATGATCGTTGGTGGCGGTATCACCGGTATGCAGGCGGCCCTGGATCTTGCCGATTCCGGGTATTATGTCTACCTGGTGGAAAGAACCGGCGCCATCGGTGGTGCCATGGCGCAATTGGATAAGACCTTCCCGACCAACGACTGCTCGATGTGAATCATCGCGCCAAAATT